>CAZEQA010000147.1:0-4093 GCA_964514265.1 uncultured Planctomycetia bacterium
TAACACTGAGCGCAGTCCCTACTTTAACACAAGACTGCGCGAAGTGCCAACTAAAGCAGCCGAGGGATCTACTCCTCTCATTCACTATAAACTAAATAATGCCCTCTTTTTTAAAGATGCTCTTCACTGTCTCTGAAATTTTGGCTCCCACTTTAAGCCATTTTTCGGCCTTGGCCTTATCCACTTTAACCAGAGGCGGATTTTTTGTAGGGTCGTAATAACCTATCCTTTCAATTACCCGGGCATCGCGTCTTGCTCTTGAATCACAAACAATAATCCTGGAATGTGGTTTTTTCTTTGCGCCTAATCTTTTTAACCTTATTGCTACAGCCATCGTTCCTCCTTTAATGAGCACATCACTTAGCGAACGCAGTGAAGCTAAGTGATAAGTACAAGATCCTCCACTTCGTCCTACACTTTGTGCAGGACTTCGATAGACGATACTGAGCAAAGCGAAGTATCTTGTTCAGGATCGTCCATCGAGTTCTGAACGAAGTGGAGGACGAATTTAATCCTGAGGCCCAAAAAGGCCGAAGGATCTCTACGCTTACTCTTTCTCCCGCCAAATCCTTGCTCCCAAGCGCGAAAGTTTTTCCTCCATCTTGTTATATCCTCTATCTAAATGGTAGACTCGCGAGATATCGGTGCGGCCCTGTGCCACCAGTCCCGCTAAGACCAAGGCCGCAGATGCGCGCAGGTCTGAAGCCATTACCGGCGCACCGCTTAATTTAGGCACTCCCTTGACAATCGCGCTTGCGCCCTCTTTGATAATCTGAGCCCCCATTCTATTTAATTCACTAATGTGCATAAACCTTTCGGGATAAATCTTCTCGGTAATCACGCTTATGCCCGAACCTACGCACATCAAGGCCATCATTTGCGCCTGAACGTCGGTAGGAAAACCGGGAAAAGGCAAAGTAGCTACATCTACCGGTTTAAGCCTTCGCCCGGACTTAACCAAAATAGTATCGCCGACATTGTTAATTGTCACTCCCGCATCCCGTAACTTATCAATCAAGGCCCCCAGATGGCCAATGCATGCGCCTTGCACGGAAATTTCTCCTTTAGTTATCGCGCAGGCCAAAATATAGGTTTCGGCCTCGATACGGTCGTTAATTATCTGGTATTCTGCTCCGTGTAGTTTAGCTACACCCTCAATCTCAACAGTGGGAGTGTTGTGTCCGATAATCTTTGCCCCCAACTTGACCAAAAAGTTACCCAGGTCTACCACCTCTGGCTCGCAAGCAGCGTTTTCGATTATCGTCTTTCCGGGTGTAAGGGTCGCCGCCATCATCACATTGGCCGTAGCTAAAACCGATGAACCAAAAGGGCCGCCAAGATAAATACGATTGCCGCTCAGCCTTTTACCTTCGGCAATAATATAACCGTGGTCAATCTTAATCTTAGCGCCTAAAGCGGCTAATCCTTTAAGATGTAAGTCAATGGGCCGCGGTCCAATGACACAGCCTCCAGGCAAAGACACCTGGGCAATGGACCTCTTGGCCAGAAGCGGACCCAGGACACAAATTGAGGCCCGCATAGTACTCACTAATCGATAAGGTGCGGTGTAGCCTTCGTATTTACCTGGGCAGACAACCACTTGATTATCCTGCATCTGCACCCGCACTCCCAAACTACGCAAAATCTTAACCATTGTCTGCACATCCTGCAGCGGCGGAACATTACGGATAACACATTTCTCCTCTGTAAGCAAAGTAGCGGCTAATATAGGCAGGGCGGCATTTTTCGCGCCGCTTATTTGCACATTACCGGAGAGCCTTTTTCCGCCTTCAATAACAAGCTTATCCATTGCTATTTTATCTTCTGGGCGACTATTACCCTTTCTACATCGTTATAATCCCTTACTATCAAAGCCTGGGAAAACCTTTTGCCTTGCTCTAAGATTTCTTCTACTTTTGCCATTTGGTTATCGCCAATTTCCAAAGCCAAAAAACCCTTATCCTGTAAATAGGCCGGGGCTGCATTTATAATTCGGCGATAATACGCGAGGCCGTCGCTTCCTCCATCTAAGGCGCCTCTCGGCTCAAAATGTACTTCCCGAGAAAGTTCACCAATCTTTTGCGCACTAATGTAAGGAGGATTACTAATAACTAAAGAAAAGCACTCTTGCTTTTTAAAAGCTGAAAATAAATCACTTTGAATGAGAGAGACTTGCGCTTTATGTAAGGACGAATTCTCTTTTGTTAATTTTAAAGCAGAATCGGAAATATCGCAAGCAAAAATATCTGCCCCAGTTAGATATCTGGCAAGGCTTACAGCAATGTTACCACAACCGGTACCAATATCCAGAACCTTAACTGATGGCTGATGGTTGCTAGCTAATAGCTTTAAAACTGTCTCCACTAAAATCTCTGTTTCCGGGCGGGGAATAAATACACCGGGGCGGATTTTAAATTCCAGGCCCATAAATTCTGTAGAACCTAAGATATATTGTAAAGGTAAGCCCTCTGCCCTTGTGCCCAAAAGGCGCCAATAATCCCGGGTATTATTCTCCCCCACAGGCAGATTATTGAGATAAAGTTCTACCCGAGAGCAATCTAAAACATGGGAAAGAAAAATTTCGCTCTCCCCTAAGGCATTAAGCACGCCCCCATTAGCTAAATATCCTGTGCCTAAATTTAGCAACTCTACTCTTTTTTCCATGTGGCTTTGAGCTTTCTCTTTTTGTCTTCCTGAATAAGGGCATTAACTATTTGATCAAGGTCGCCTTCTAAAGTTGCTGCCAATCGGTGTACGGTAAGCCCGATTCTATGGTCGGTAACTCGGCGGTCAGGAAAATTATAAGTGCGAATCTTTTCACTGCGGTCGCCTGTACCCACTTGCAACTTGCGCTCTTGGGTAATCTTATTTTGCTGCTCTTTCTGCATTTCATCTAACAGCCGGGCACGCAAGACACGCATGGCCTTAGCCCTATTTTTTATCTGTGAGCGTTCGTCTTGACAGCTAACCACCATACCCGTGGGGAGATAAGTTATTCTTACTGCCGAATCAGTGGTATTTACTCCTTGGCCTCCAGGGCCTGTAGAGCGAAACGCATCTATCTTGATATCCTTGGGATCTATCTTTAACTCTATCTCTTCCGGCTCAGGTAAAACTGCCACTGAAACCGCCGAGGTGTGGATGCGGCCGGAGGCCTCGGTAACGGGAACCCGCTGCACGCGATGCACGCCGCTTTCATAGCTTAATTTTTTAAACGCATCTTTTCCTTGAAGAGAAAAGATAATCTCTTTAAAACCGCCTATCTCCGTAGGACGAGACGACAAAAGTTCCATCTTCCATCCCGACCTTGCTCCATATTTAGTATACATCCGGTAAAGTTCGGCAACAAATAGCGCTGCCTCTTTTCCGCCAGTTCCTGCCCTGATTTCAACGATAATATTCTTATAGGCTGCGCTTTCTTCTTCCAGGAGCATCTCTTCCAATTCTAATTGTAATGTCTTCTTTTTCTCATCCAGTTCTAATTGCTCCTGTTTTGCTAAATCCAGAAACTCTTTATCATGTTGATGGACTTTTTCCTTGATCATTTCCTGGACTTTGCCTATTTCTTCCAAGACCGACTTATACTCCTTATATTTATGCACAATTGCACTCAACTGCGAAAACTCCTTAGCATATTTAGAATATAAGTTCTTGTCTTCGAAAGTCGTTGGGCTCACCAGCAGTTGCTCTAACTGCTTATGCCTCTGTTCTATTTTTTCTAACCGTTCAAACATATTTTATTTTTGGCCGTACTTGCGCCTGAATTTTTCCACCCGTCCCGCAGAATCGATAAGTTTCTGCTTACCGGTATAAAAGGGGTGACACTTAGAGCATATCTCGATGCGGATATTCTGTTTTGTAGAACGGGTGTGAATTACCTCGCCGCAGGCACAGGTAATCGTCGTCTCTTTGTATTCCGGATGTATCTTAGCCTTCATTTTTCCTCCTTAGTGTCGTAGGGTTCGGGGCCCTGTCTCGGATCCGGACGAATCCGAGCCACCCCTTGCCATAAACGATTAACTTAATTTTGCGAGGTGTTTATTGCGGAGCGGCCATTAGCAATTTTCGGCACTTCGCTTTCGCTCACTGCCAA
>CAZEQA010000148.1:0-4089 GCA_964514265.1 uncultured Planctomycetia bacterium
ATTCTACAGATATCCCCGGCCGCGAGATTACCGAGATTCTGGGTTTGGTCAAAGGACACACTATTTTTGCCATCTGGCTGGGAAAGGACCTCTCTGCCTTGGTGCGGCTTATTCTTGGCGGGGAGCTGACTGAGTACACGCAGATGATGGGACGGGCTCGCAAGATAGCTACTGAGCGGATGATCGCCCAGGCTGAGGAGTTGGGGGCTGGGGCGATTATCAACGTGCGCTATATGACCAATAGCGTCGTTGGCAGCGCCGCTGAACTTTTGGCCTACGGCACAGCCGTGAAACTGAGTAAATAATTAAGACGCAAAAGGGGCCTGACCCCTTTTTATTGGAGGAGGTATGAAGCATGGCTGAAGAAGATAAAAAGATAGACGAAAAAGAACTTTCGGCAGTAATGTTTATTCAATATGTTTCCATTTTGACCAATGCCGGGATGCAGCAGATGGGAAAGATTATGAATCCGGTGACCGGAAAGATGGAGAAGAATTTAGAGGCAGCAAAGGCAACCATTGATTTACTTTCTATGTTGAAAGAAAAGACCAGCGGCAACTTAAGCGCCAATGAAGAGAAGGTCATCTCCAGCGCCTTAGCAAATCTCCAGCTTAATTATGCCGATGAGGTAAGCCGAGCGGAAAAAGAAAGCAAACAGCAAAAGTAAGAAAATTATGCATTGAATTAAGGGGTGAGTAAGGGATGGAGACTTTTGATGCAATAAATAAAAGGGCAAGCGTAAGGGAATATCAGGATCGGCCGATAGAAAAGGAGTTGTTAGAGAAACTTGTCGATGCCGCAAGGCGTGCGCCCAGCGCCAGGGCTGTGGAACCATGGGAATTTGTGGTTATTCAGGATAGAGAAACCCTAAATAAACTTGGAGCAATAGCCACCTCGGGCAGTTTTATTAAAGATGCAGCTTCTTGTATCGGCGTATTTTGCCAGGATACCAAATACTACCTGGAAGACGGCTGTGCCGCTACTGAAAACATCTTACTTGCTGCAGAAGACTTAAAGTTAGGGGCCTGTTGGGTAGCCGGCGATAAAAAGCCCTACGCAGATGAGGTGGCAGGGCTTTTAAATGCGCCGGAAGGTTTAAGATTAGTAAGTTTGATATCCTTAGGATGGCCAAAGAAAGAGATTAAGCAGACAAAGGCCCGCGCTTTAGGCGACGTAATCCACTGGGAAAAATTTTAAATCAAGATAGGTTTTCGCTAAAAATGAAAAAGAAGATAATTGAGCTTGGGCTTAAGGTTGCTGACTCTAAGGTGTTCCAGGAAGATAAAATCTGGTCGCGCTATAGCCGCGATAAAGTCGATATCGGAGAATCGCTCCTCAGGGTTATCAGAACCCTTTCTAAGGCATTCGCTCTTTCTAAAGATATGAGCGCCCTTTCCATCGGCTCTAGCAACGAGCCGCAGTTTCGGCTTTTGGAGACCGCATTCCGCAAGGGGCTTTATTTGCTGGATATAGAAAAGGAGGCCCTTGATGTGGTTCAGGAGCGCATCCATCGCCAGTGCACAGACCATGTCCGGACTATCCTGGGAGATTACAACAAGCTCTTTTTAACTTCCAAAGAGACAGCCCGGTTTTTAAAGAGCAGGCTCGGTGGAGAAAAGATAAATCTAATTACCCTCCATCACTGCCTGTATTATTGCGAGCAGTCAAGCTGGGTTGCGCTCTTTGAAAATTTATACCGTCAGATTTTAGCGCCAAAGGCAGCCATTCATGCTGTGCTTATGGCTTCAGAAAGCGATGAACCTTATACTGCAGGCCGGCTTTATAATTACTTTGCCGGAAAGTTCTTTGGGCATCGCAACAATCAAAGCCTGCGCAGATTTAAGAGTGAGTTGCGACATAAGCGTCTTTTCAAGAAAGCGCAGATTCTGACAAAAAGGAGCCGGGTACGTTTTTTTGTAGATGATTTTGAAAAATTTATGGCGGTAATCTGGATGATTCTTCTTTATCCGGAAGTGCACCGGTATAACTTGCAGCAACGAGAAGAGATTGTAGAGTTTATCTACGATAATTTTTGGCAGAAGAAAAAGCCTCTAATTCAATTGCAAGACCATCTGGTGATTTATCGGGGCCTCGGGCTTAAGGGATTAATTTAGGAGGCCGGCAAAGAACGTGCCAAATATTTCTCTTGACAGAAATCCTAGATTCTGGTAAAATCTGTCAAGAGCTGAGAAAACGAAAAATAGTAAGGAAAACTATAGAAACCGAGGGGGATCCTCGGTTTTTTGTTTAAGGAAAGGAGATGAGTATGAGACACTTCCTCGCAATAGGGATTTGTTTAGCCTACTTTCTTTGTGGTTGTGCGGGCAGTCCAACGAAAACTTCCTTAGGCCTTAAGGCAGATTTAAATGATATCCTGAGCCTTCGGCAGAATATGACACCAGAAGATGTTATCGGGTTAATAGGTAGACCGGATAGGCCTATATTGATATATTTTTACATGACCGAAGGAGAAGGCGGCTTCTTTTCTCGTTTCTCAAAGGACAGCTATACCCCTTTCGTTTTTGTAAATAACAAGCTGGCTGGATGGGGTTGGGAATATCTTAACGGAGCTGCCGAGAATATGATAAATAATTAATTTTCTGGCTCAAAGTTTGCCAATAACAATCCGGGCTTAGTGTCCTTAGGCCTCAAGATTTAGCTTGAGGCTTTTTTATTTATGTTTAGCACAATAGCAAAAAAGCGCCTGACCCCTTTTTGTACTTTTTTGAAAAAAGCGCCTGACCCCTTTTTAGGTCCAAAAAAATACTGGAAAAATTTGGCGCAATTTTATATAATATATAATAAGTTAATTGTCAATATAGATTGTTTATAAAAAGCAAAAAAGGAGGTTAAAATGGCGCAAGGAATTACGGTAATCAATGAAAAGGTGAAAAAAGAGAGTGCCTTTGTAGAAGCGCTGAAGATGGAGATTGAGAAGGTAATTGTCGGGCAGAAATATTTAATCGAGCGGCTTTTAGTGGGGCTGCTCGCTAACGGCCATATCTTAATTGAAGGGGTTCCCGGCCTGGCTAAGACTATGTCGGTAAGGGTGCTTTCTCAGGCAATTAAGACAAAGTTTCAGAGACTGCAATTTACGCCTGATTTACTACCGGCTGATTTAATCGGGACCTTAGTCTATAATCCTAAAGACGGGAACTTCACCACTAAAAAAGGCCCTATCTTTGCAAATCTTATTTTAGCTGATGAAATTAACCGGGCACCGGCCAAGGTGCAGAGTGCGCTTTTAGAGGCAATGCAGGAACGCCAGGTTACGATTGGAGAAAATACATTTAAACTCGAAGAACCATTCTTAGTTTTGGCTACACAGAATCCGATTGAGCAGGAAGGCACTTATCCTTTGCCGGAAGCCCAGATTGACCGCTTTATGCTGAAGTTAAATATTACTTACCCAAATAAAGAAGAGGAATTTAATATCCTTGAGCGGATGAGTTTTACCGATAAGAAGATTGAGGCCAGCCCGGTCCTCGGCCCTGAGGAGATTCTGCGGGCACGCAAGGTTGTCGATGAGGTTTATATGGATGAGAAGATTAAAAAATATATCATTGATATTGTTTTTGCTTCCCGGGAGCCGCAAAAATACAAATTGGATGAGTTGAGGGGCCTTATCCAGTACGGGGCCTCTCCGCGTGCCAGCATATATTTGACTGTGGCTGCGAAGGCCTATGCCTTCGTTCAGGGCAGAGGTTATGTTACCCCTCAGGATGTCAAATCTATTGGCGCGGATATTTTACGGCACAGAATAATTATCAGTTATGAAGCAGAGGCAGAAGAGAAGACCTCTGAAGATATCATTAAGAGGATATTTGAGGAGATAGAGGTTCCTTGATTCCCAGAGAGATATTACGTAGAATCCGTAAGATTCAGATTACTACTTCGCGGATAGTAAACGATGTCTTTGCCGGACAGTATCAGAGTGTATTCAAGGGCAAGGGCATGGAATTCGATGAGGTGCGCGAATACCAACCCGGTGACGATGTCCGGTCTATTGATTGGAACGTTACTGCCCGCACAGGTCGTCCCCATGTTAAAAAATTTATCGAAGAGCGAGAACTGACCGTAATCTTAATT
>CAZEQA010000149.1:0-3141 GCA_964514265.1 uncultured Planctomycetia bacterium
ATTCCTATTTAATGAAAGGTATAATCCCAAAGGATATACTTTCATAATTCCTTTTTATCCACAGGGATAGACCCTCCTAATTCCTTTTAAGGAGGGGTCTTAACGAAAGGTCTAAAGCCAAAAAGGAACTTAACCAAAAAAGCGTTAACGTTAATAGGAGTAAAAAATGAGAAGCGATAAAGTTAAAAAGGGTTTGGAGCGTGCCGGAAACCGTTCTTTACTTTATGCTACTGGTCTTACCAGGTCCCAGTTGAATAAGCCTTTTATCGCAGTAGCCACAAGCTTTACTGACGTTATCCCTGGCCATGTGGGGATGCGCCGACTCGAACGTTTTATTGAACGGGGGATTTGTAGCGGTGGTGGGGTGCCGTTTTTCTTTGGTATCCCGGGTATCTGTGACGGAATCGCTATGGGGCATAGCGGGATGAAATATTCCCTGGCCTCGCGAGAATTGATTGCTGATGCCCTGGAGACCGTCGTCGCTGCCCATTGTTTTGACGGTCTGGTCTGTTTAACCAACTGCGATAAGATTACGCCGGGGATGTTGATGGGGATAGCCAGACTAAATATTCCCTCAATTGTTGTTACTGCTGGTCCAATGCTTTCGGGAAGATATAAAGGCCGAAAACTTTCTTTAGTTAGAGATACCTTTGAGGCCCTGGCCAGATTTAAAAAAGGTGAGATTTCTCAGGATGAATTGAAGGCCCTGGAGATGGAGGCTTGCCCGGGGGCTGGCTCTTGTCAGGGATTGTATACTGCCAATACGATGAGTTGCCTTACTGAGACTATGGGTATGTCTTTGCCGGGTTGCGCAACAGCAACTGCTGTTTCAGCAAAAAAGGAAAGAATCGCCTATCTAAGCGGAGAACGTTGCGTGGCCCTCACCCGCCAGAATATTCTACCCCGCACAATCCTTAAAAAGGCAGCTATTGAGAATGCTATCGTTTTGGATATGGCCATGGGCGGCTCGACCAATACAATACTACACATTTTAGCCTTAGCCCATGAATTGGGGATGAGATTGTCTCTGGATACATTTGATAAGATAAGCAAAAGAATACCCCATATTGTAAATCTTCGTCCCGGAGGAGATTACTTTATGGAGGATTTGGACGCTGCCGGAGGGATTCCGGCGGTGTTTAAGCGGCTCAAAGACCGTTTAAACAATGTAACTACTGTGAGCGGCAAATATATCAGCCAGATTGCTGCAAGTGCTCAGATTTATGATGAAGACATAATCCGCCGCTTAAATAATCCCTATCATGAAGAAGGAGGTATGGCAATTCTTCAAGGAAATTTAGCTCCGGAGGGAGCCTGTGTCAAGCAATCAGCGGTAAGTAAGAAGATGCAGCATTTTTCTGGCCATGCACGCTGTTTTAATTCGGAAGAAGAGGCCATGCGCTTTATTTTAGAGGGAAAGATTAAGAAGGCCGAGGTAATTGTGATTCGCTATGAAGGGCCAAAAGGTGGGCCGGGTATGCGCGAGATGCTTTCGCCGACTTCTGCCGTAGTGGGAATGGGGCTTTCCGAACACGTAGCCCTGGTTACTGACGGAAGGTTTTCCGGAGGGACAAGGGGGCCATGTATCGGGCATATTTCGCCGGAGGCAGCGGTTGGTGGTCCCTTAGGCCTTGTTCGCGATGGCGACCAGATTGTTATTGATATTCCTAACAGAAAACTGGAGTTAAGGCTTACTCAAAAAGAGATAAAAGAAAGACAGGCCAAATGGAGGTTACCTCAGCCTAAAATTACTGAGGGTTATTTAGGTAGATATGCAAAGCTAGTCTCTTCGGCTAGCGAGGGAGCGGTCTTTAAATGAAGTTGACTGGCGCAAAGATTTTGATTGAGAGTTTGAAGAGAGAAGGAGTCAAGGTTATTTTTGGCTATCCCGGAGGGGCGCTGCTGCCTACTTTTGATGCGCTCTATGATGCCCCGATTAAATTTATCTTGACTCGTCATGAGCAGGGCGCCGCCCATGCTGCAGATGGTTATGCCCGGGCAACAGGTAGTGCGGGTGTATGTATGGCTACTTCTGGCCCGGGAGCAACAAATTTAGTCACCGGCATTGCCACAGCTTATATGGATTCCATACCTGTTGTGGCCATTACCGGGCAGGTAAAGACGCATTTGATTGGCAATGATGCCTTTCAGGAAGCCGATGTAACCGGGATTACTCGCCCGATTAGCAAACATAATTTTCTGGTCAAAGATGTACGTGACTTGGCTCAGACAGTAAAAAATGCCTTTCATCTTGCGCAAAGTGGTCGGCCGGGACCTGTATTGATTGATTTGCCTGTGGATGTAACTTTAGCCGAGACCGAATTTCATTATCCTAAGCAAGCGGACCTGCGGGGATATAAGCCCACAATCTCCGGACATCCCGGCCAGATAAAAAAGGCAGCAAAACTAATCTTGCAAAGCAAAAAGCCGGTAATCTATGCCGGCGGCGGAGTGATTCTTTCGGGCGCTCAAGCCGAATTGAAGAAATTCGTGGAGAAGACCTCAATCCCCGTTACTACTACTCTGTTGGGTTTGGGTTGTTTTCCTGAAACCGATAAACTTTCTTTAGGAATGCTGGGGATGCACGGCACAGTTTATGCTAACCACGCAATTATGGAATCGGATTTGATTATTGCCGTGGGCGCAAGGTTTGATGACCGGGTAACCGGAAGATTGGATGCCTTTGCCCCGGAAGCAAAGATTATCCATATTGATATTGACCCCTCAGCGATTAGTAAAAATGTAAAGGTAGACATACCCATTGTTGGCGATGCGCAGAATATTTTATCCCAGTTAAATAAAATTGTGAAAACAGCGCCGATAAAGAAGTGGCAAGATAGGATTGAAAATTGGAAAAAGAAATATCCGCTTACTTATAAAAAAGATGATAAACTCCGGCCTCAATATGTCGTGGAGCAGATTTACGAGTTGAGCAGGGGTGAGGCCATTATTTGTACGGAAGTGGGTCAGAACCAGATGTGGGCAGCCCAGTTTTATCAATATACCAAGCCCAGGACTTTTATTTCCAGCGGGGGACTCGGGACTATGGGTTATGGTTTTCCGGCAGCTATTGGCGCACAAGTGGGCAGACCCAAAGATATGGTTTTTGATATCGCAGGGGACGGAAGTATCCAGATGAAT
>CAZEQA010000149.1:3151-4046 GCA_964514265.1 uncultured Planctomycetia bacterium
CACTGCAGTTGCTAATAAGTTGCCGGTAAAAATAGCCATTTTGAATAATTCCTATTTAGGTATGGTTAGGCAATGGCAGGAACTTTTTTATAAGAAGAGATACTCCTATACACACCTGGTGAATCCGGATTTTGTTAAAATAGCCCAGGCTTATGATGCACAAGGTATTAGAATAGAGAAAAAGAAAGATGTACGCCGTGCTATCGAGAAAGCACTTTCTATAAAGGACTCACCCGTGATACTTGATTTTATAGTAGAAGAGGAAGAAAATGTCTTTCCGATGGTTCCCGCAGGCGAGGCTATTAATCGGATGATTGGAGGAATGGCATAATAATGAAACATACGTTCTCTGTATTAGTGGAGAATAAGTTCGGGGTGCTGGCTCGAGTAGCCGGACTGTTTGCGGCTAGAGGGTTCAATATTGATTCTCTGGCAGTAAGCCCGACTAATGATCCCACGGTTTCCAATATGACTATTGTAGTTGATGCCCCGGATGAACGGATTTTAGAGCAGGTTAAAAAGCAATTAAATAAATTGGTGGATACAATTAAGGTCCAGGATTTAACCGGCAAGAATTTTATTGACCGGGAACTTGTGCTGGTTAAAGTGGAGCTCAACCCCAAGACCCGTCCCCAAATTTTGGAGATTGCCCAGACTATGGAAGCCAGGATAGATGAAGCCGAAACCAGCGCAATGACTTTAGAAGTTGTGGGCGACGCCAATAAAATTCACACGCTTTTAGAACTGCTCAAGAGTTTTGAGATTAAAGAGATAGTGCGCACTGGCCGCATAGCCATGAGTAGAAAATAACTTAACTTTGCTCGGTGTTTTTGTTCGCTTGCCCCGTTCCAAATTTACTGCAAAGCTTTAGCTTAAGCAAAAGGGGTTGGCTTTA
>CAZEQA010000150.1:0-4045 GCA_964514265.1 uncultured Planctomycetia bacterium
TTAAGCAGAACCTAAAAGAAGGCAATCATTATCAGACGATTGCCAAGATGATCATGAAAGAGATTGATAGACTCAAAAGAAAGGAAGTGGTTGATTAATGTTCGGTAAAACTAAACAACAAAATCTGGACAAATTTTATGAGGAGAGCTTCAAAGACCTCAAGGAAGGAGAGGTGGTCAAGGGTAAGATTCTGGCGATTACCTCCAAAGAGGTCTTGATTGATATCGGATATAAATCCGAAGGATATATTCCTTTGAGTGAATTTCCCGGTGCCTCGGCGTTAAAAGTCGGCGATGAACTAGAAGTGCTTTTGGAATCTAAAGAGGATGAAGAGGGGATGGTTGTACTCTCTAAGTGGAAGGCCGACCGCAAAATAGGTTGGGAAAAAATTATGAAGGAATATAAGGAAGGTGATATTATTGAAGGACGAGTTTCGCGAAAAGTAAAGGGCGGGTTGATGGTCGATGTAGGCATGGAGGCCTTTTTGCCGGCGTCTTTAGTGACACTGCGAGGCTTTGCTAATCTTGGGCAGTATATCGGACAGACGCTTAAATTTAAGATTGTGACGATAAACAGGGCAAGGAGAAACATTGTTCTTTCGCGTAAAGATGTGTTAAAGCAAGAGCATGACGAAGCGCGCACAAAGTTAATCCATGAGCTAAAGAAAGACGAGATTCGCCAAGGTGTAGTTAAAAATATTACCGACTTTGGAGCCTTTATTGATTTGGGCGGGCTAGACGGGCTTTTGCATATTACAGATATGAGTTGGGGAAGAGTAAGCCATCCCAGCGAAATTGTGGCTATAGGCGACAAAATCGATGTAGTGATTTTAGATGTTGATAAAGAGAATACGCGAGTCTCTTTAGGCCTGAAACAAAAGACCTCCAGCCCCTGGCAGGACGTAGAAAAGAAATATCCTGCGGGCACAAAAGTTAAGGGCAAAGTGGTAAATATCCTTCCCTACGGAGCATTTATTGAACTGGAGAAAGGCCTGGAAGGCCTGGTGCATATTTCTGAACTTTCCTGGTCACGTAGAATTACCCATCCCAATGAGGTCCTGGCTATTGGCGATGTAGTCGAGGCAATAGTTTTAAATGTTGACCAGCCGGCGCAAAAAATTTCCCTGGGGTTAAAACAGATGGAAGCCAATCCCTGGCTGAAGGTCAAGGAACGCTATCCCTTAGGCTCCAGGGTTAAAGGGAAGATCCACACCTTGACCGATTATGGTGCCTTTGTAGAATTAGAAGAAGGGATTGACGGGTTAATTCATATTTCCGATATGTCCTGGACCAAGAGGTTAGCTCACGTCGAAGGTATTTTAAAAAAGGGGCAGAAGATAGAAGCGGTTGTGCTTTCCGTTGACCAGGAGAATAGAAAAGTAGCTTTAGGATTAAAACAACTGACTGCCGACCCTTGGCCAGAGATAGTCAAGAGATATCCCTCAGGCCTAGAGGTGCAAGGGACAGTTACCAGGGTAACTAATTTTGGTGTCTTTGTGGAATTAGAGAAAGATATAGAGGGGCTATTGCATATCTCTGAATTGAAAGAGCCTGCTTCAGGTAAGCCCGCGGATATCTTTAAGGCAGGAGATAAGATAAAGGTGCGGGTTGCTAAAGCCGATGCCGAACAGCATAAGATTGCCTTAACAATGAAAGAGTAAAAGGTGGAATTCAAAAAACTCATTTCACTTATTATCGGCCTTACGGTAATTGCTTGCGTAATATTCGCCTTACTTACGGCAGTTAACCACCCCAAAATCAACCAGTTAAGAACAGACTTAAAGTATAAGACTGCTGTTTTCTTTAACAATGTAAGAGAGAGCGTTTCACCGCAAAGAAGGCACCCTTTAACTACTCTCGAACTGGAAGAAAGTTTAAAGGTTAGTTTACCGGTTCCTTTTGTAAAGTTTAATCAAGAGGATTGGGATTGGTTCTGGCAATTGATGTACGGAAGATTTACTATAGATTCGTCTGGATGGCCAAAGCGCAAAGGCCAGTTGACTAAACAAGAGATTCAAGACTCACTTGCATATTGTTATCCTCGGCCTTTCGGTAATTTTAGGCAGAAGCAGTGGAATATTTTCTGGCAGCAGGTTTTGAAAGGTAAGGTGCTTAAATGAGGCCCAGACTTATGGAGCGGGAGTGAACATAAGTCTGTGGCTGAGATTCTTCACTGTGTTCAGAATCGCCCATCGAGTCCTTAAGCGAAGCGAAGGGCGAATTTATCCTTGGCATCGAAGATGTCAAGGATCTAGGTATAGGCAATGACTATGGTAAAAGATATCGATAAGCAGATTGAAATAATTAAGCGCGGGGCTGTAGAGATTATTTCCGAAAGAGGGCTTAAGGAAAAGATTGCCGGCTCAATCAAATCAAATAGGCCTTTGATAATTAAGGCGGGCTTTGATCCCTCGGCTGCGGATATCCACCTCGGGCACACAGTGCTGTTGCGCAAGCTGCGCCACTTTCAGGAACTGGGGCACAAAGTAGTGTTTCTCATCGGTGACTTTACGGCGATGATCGGTGACCCCTCCGGAAGGACGCAAACAAGGCCGAGACTGACTAAAAAGCAAGTTTTAGATAATGCCAAGACATATCAAAAACAAGTCAGCAAGATTTTAGACATTAAAAAACTCAGAGTTGTATTCAATAGCAGCTGGTTAAATAAGCTTACCCCTTACGATATCGCTGGATTGCTATCAAAATATACAGTAGCCAGAGTGCTGGAGCGAGACGACTTTTTAAAGCGTTACAAAGCAGGCCGGGACATCAGCCTGTTGGAATTTTACTATCCTTTGCTGCAGGCCTACGATTCTGTGGCGCTTAAGGCAGATATTGAGTTAGGCGGGACAGACCAAAAATTCAATCTGTTGATGGGGCGAAACATACAGGAGAGATACGGGCAATCCGCGCAGACAGTTATTATCATGCCTCTTTTAGAAGGTACAGACGGCGTGCAAAAGATGAGTAAGTCCTATGGAAATTATATCGGCATTAATGAGCCGGCAAAGGATATGTTCGGCAAGATTATGTCTATTTCCGATGAAATGATGGC
The DNA here is from genome assembly GCA_964514265.1 of uncultured Planctomycetia bacterium. GTDB lineage: Bacteria > Omnitrophota > Gorgyraeia > JAFGHF01 > JAFGHF01 > CAZEQA01. Next base: position 3,055 of record CAZEQA010000150.1, read on the forward strand.
GAAATATTATGAGCTCTTGACCGATATTGATTTGGCTTCTGTGAAAAATATGCATCCGATGGAAGCGAAGAAGAGCCTGGCCTTTGAAATTGTCCGGCAGTATCATGGGGAAAGGCAGGCAAAAGAGGCGCAGGCTAATTTTGAAAAAACATTCCAAAAACAAGATCCTTTTACTGGAATGAAAGCAAAAGAAATTCTGTTTCATTCAGTATATCCACAAAGTATTCCAGGGCCAGTTTTACTAATGGATCTTTTATGTTCTGCAGTGGTGTCGAATCCCTTCGAAAGCAAAAGCAAATTCAGAAATAATTTGGCCGGCATTAAAGTTAATGGTAAAAAAATAACGGATATTCATTTTTGCCTAGAGTTAAACAAAGAATATTGCATCAAATGGGGCAAAAAGAATAGGGTGGCCAAGATCATTATAAGGTAACACCACCTTGGCCTTATGGGCAGGTCTCACCGGATTATAAGCCCAATAGAGACCTGGCCAAAGAAGCAGCGAGCGAGAAGCCTTAACGCTTAATCCCCAAGGATATACTTTCATAATTCCTATTTATCCACAGGGATAGACCCTCCTAATTCCTTTAAAGGAGGGGTCTTAATGAAAGGTATAATCCCAAAGGATATACTTTCCTAATTCCTTTTAAGCAGGGGTCTTAACGAAAGGTCTAAAGCCAAAAAGCGTTAGCGCAAAACGCAAGAAATAAAGTAAAAAAACTCTTGACAAGATAGGTTTCGTGTGGTATATTCTTACCCCGCAAGGAGTTAATCTTTGGTAAAATTTATTGACAAATTTTGGTAAATTTTTCCGACGAGAGGATGCAAAGGCATCGGGCACCGTCTCGATGCCTTTTTTTTGTTTTTTTTGCTCTTTGAAAATTCAATAGTTTTGCAAGCCCTCGAAAGAGCCAGAACAAATTCGGTGAAAATTTTACGGAGAGTTTGATCCTGGCTCAGAACGAACGCTGGCGGCGTGGATTAGGCATGC
>CAZEQA010000151.1:0-4003 GCA_964514265.1 uncultured Planctomycetia bacterium
CAATCGGATTTTACTTTGTGGCCAGTGGTGTATATACAGTTTTTGGCACACCGCAGCCGGTTTTAGGAAGCAAAAACGTGACCAATTATATAACCAATGAACTCGAGAATGTCATAGGAGGTAAGTTTGCCTTTGAGGCCGACCCAATTAAGGCTGCGCAGATGATGATTAAACATATTGATAAAAAAAGAACGGCATTGAAGCTTGCTCCGGTGATGTACGAGGGAAAAAAGGAAGTTGCCAAGGTCTAAGATGAGCAAAGAACTGGTTAAGAAGAAAACCAAAGATATTAAGATATATTGCGATATCAGAAAATGCATCGGATGTAAATCCTGCGAGATAGCCTGTGCAGTGGAACATTCTCAAGGAAAAAATATTTTTACTGCGATTAAAGAAAGCCCTTTGCCGAAAAAAAGAGTTAGAGCAGAAAATGTGGGCGAGAAGATTATTTCCCTGCACTGTCAGCACTGCGAGGACGCCCCATGTGTTAAGGCCTGTATGAGCGCAGCGCTCTCTAAGGACGAAAAGACAGGCGCAACTTTGTACGATAAAGATAAGTGTGTGGGTTGTTGGATGTGCGTGATGGTTTGTCCCTTCGGCGCAATAGTACGGGATGTAGAGAATCATATCGCAGTCAAATGCGACCTTTGTCCGGATAGAGAGGATTTTGCCTGTGTTATGGCTTGTCCAACAGGTGCTTTATTTGTGGGGACAAAGGAAGACTTTGAAAAAAAGGTTAAGAAGAAATGAATTACGTAATCATAGGCGGAAGTGCAGCCGGCGTAACTTGTGCCGAGACTTTAAGAAAACACGATAAAAAGTCAAATATAACCTTAATCTCGGATGAGGTTTTTGCGCTTTATTCGCGCTGTCTTTTGACCTATCTTATCGCCGGCAGCCTCAATGAGAGCGAACTCAATTTTAAAGATAAGAATTTCTATAAAGACAATAATATCAAAACCTTTCTTGGCAAAAAGGCCGTTACTATAGATGTAGACAAAAAGAATGTTACTTTAGAAGATAAAACGCAAGTTTCCTATGACCAAGTAATGCTCGCTACAGGTGCATCGCCCAAGTCAGTTGATGTCCCCGGTATTGATAAAGGGGGCGTCTTTACTCTTAGGAAGATAGATAACGCCCGCGCGATAATGGAGATGCTAAAAAACGTCAAAGAGGTTTGCGTTTTGGGCGGAGGATTAATCGGCCTGCGCGATGCCTATGCCTTAGCTTTAAGAAAAAAACAAGTAACTGTAGTGGTCAAAAGCCCACAGGTTTTATCACAGATGGTCGATAAGGATGCCGCAGACATAATTGCCCGGGTTCTGGAGAAAAATGGGATAAAGATAAGGACCGGTGTGGCGGCAGGCGAGATTAAAGGTAAGGATTCAACAGAAGCAATTCTATTAGATAATGGCGAAACGCTTAGCTGTCAACTTGTGATTATCGGCAAAGGCGTAAAGGCAAATACGGAACTTGCCTCTTCCTGCGGCTTAAAGGTTGAAGAGGCAATTATAGTAGATAAATTTTTAAGAACTTCAAATAAAGATATTTTTGCCGCCGGAGATTGCGCCCAGACTTATGATATTGCACGAGAATCTCCGAGAACAAATGCCCTCTGGCCCTGCGCGGTTGAGCAGGGGGAGATTGCTGCTTTAAATATGCTGGGCAAAGAAACAGTTTATGATGGGTCTTTATCGATGAATTCGGTGGATTTCTTTGGCCTGGCTTCCATTTCGATGGGGATAACCAAACCCAAAGAGGAAAAGGATTATGAAATCATCTCTAAAACAGGCGAAAACTTATATAAGAAATTCGTCTTAAAAGAAAGCAAAATTGTGGGGATGGTCTTGGTGGGGGATATTCGGCCAGCAGGAATAGTCAGCGCCTTAATTAGAAAAAGAATTGATATCTCAAGCATAAAACATCTTTTATTAGAAGATGCATTCAATTACGCAAAAATAATGCCACTTGTAGAAAGATTTCCAGATAAATTTAAACAAGAAGAATATCAAGATACAATTATAACTTATTAGCAGAGAGATCCTTCGGTCCTTTGGGCCTCAGGATTAAATTCGCACCTATAACTTACGTCCTTAGCACTCCGTAAGTTATGTGCTCATTTAAGGAGTGGGAGATGTCGAAAATAGTTGCAACTGCTGCAATTCGGGGAGCAAAAAAAGTAGCTTTTGAGGCGGAAGAATTTTTACATAAAGCGATTCAAGAAAAAGGCAAAGACGCTAAAGTGGAGTTTCCGGAAACTGCCTTTTATCTACCGATGGCCTATGCGTTATTAGGGGCAGAGGTAAAGACTTTAGGTGAAATGGGACCGATTCTCGAGCACGTAAAGTCGTTATTACATGAGGAGCCGACAGATAAACTCTGGCTTCCCTACTTAGGAGATGCCCTGGATTCCGGAATTGCCACTTTGCTTGCCGAAGAGTTGATTGTGGCGCTGCGCTATCTTTACGGCCAGGAGCCACAGACTGATTGTGAGGGATTTTGTACAGATACGATGATAAGAAGCTTGGGTATTCAATTGGTTGATGGAAGATTGCCCGGAGTTGCCGCTATTTTAGGGGCAGCGCCGGACAACAAAACCGCCGTGCAGATTGTGCGTGAATTTCAGAAACGTAATATTTTGAGTTTTGTAGGTTCCTCGCTCAACGGCCGCAGCATTATCGACCAACTAAAAGAAGAAAAAGTAGAGATGGGCTGGGATACCTATATTGTTCCTTACGGAAGAGACACTATTACTGGAATTTATCCTCTTCACTGGGCGATTCGCGGGGCGTTGACCTTTGGTGGTCACAAGAAGGGCGAGGCCTTAAAATGCCTGAAGTATTGCAAGGATAGGGTGTTTGCCTTCGGGCTGGTTTTGGGGGAGTTAGATGATGTAAAATACGCCACTGGCGCCGGGGCAATCAATATGGGTTTTCCCATAGTTGCCGATACGGATATCCCGGAAATCAGGCCTACGGGAATCTGCACTTATGAACACATCGTTAAGGAGAAAGATCATAAGAAGATAGTTCCGGTATGTATTGAGATAAGAGGCGTGAAGGTAAAGGTGTCCGAGGTTCCTATTCCAGTTGCCTATTCAGCGGCATTTGAAGGAGAACGGGTGAGAAAGGAACAGATGTATATCCAGTTTGGGGGAAAATATACTACTGCTTTTGAATATGCGCGGATGAAAAAATTGGATGAGGTAGAAGACGGTAAAATTGAGATACTTGGTCCGGAAATAGACGATGTCAAAGAAGGAGATGCGCTTCCTTTAGGGATTCTGGTAGAGGTAGCCGGCAGAAAGATGCAGAAGGACTTCGAGCCGATTTTGGAACGGCAGATTCACTCATTTCTCAATGAAGCGATGGGTGTGTTTCATATGGGCCAGCGGGATATGTGCTGGATGAGGATTTCTAAAGATGCCAAAAAGAAAGGATTTAAAATTAAACACTTTGGGACAATTTTGCATGCCCGCTTGCACGATACATTTGGGGCTATTGTGGATAAGGCCCAGGTTAAGATTTATACAAAAGAGGCGGATGTAAAAAAGCATATAGTTGGGGCGAAAAAGGCCTATGAAGAACGGGATGAACGCATGGCCGGAATGACTGATGAGAGTGTGGATACGTTTTACTCGTGTACGCTCTGCCAATCGTTCGCACCGAATCATGTATGTATTGTTAAACCGGAGCGGTTAGGATTATGCGGTGCTTACACTTGGCTTGACGCTAAGGCTTGTTATGAATTGAATCCAACCGGTCCGAATCAGCCGGTGAAGAAAGGAGAATTTCTCGATCCAGTGAGGGGCGAGTGGAAAGGCGTAAATGAGTTTATCTATCAAAAGTCGAATAAAACCCTGGAGCGGTTTCATGGATATTCTATTATTACTTTTCCTGAAACCTCGTGTGGTTGCTTTGAATGCATCATTGCTATACTTCCGGAAGCCAACGGGTTTATGATAGTTAACCGTGAATATAGCGGGATGACGCCTTGCGGAATG
>CAZEQA010000152.1:0-3915 GCA_964514265.1 uncultured Planctomycetia bacterium
ATAATCTCCGGCACTAATCAATGCTGTAGTAAGCGCATAGACCGCCGGTCTCATCTGGCTGGAAAGGAATTTATTCCAGACTAAACTATATAATTTATATTGGTCAGAGCTAAGATATCCCTTAATCCTCTCCGGTTCTTTTAAGGGTAAAGTCGGGCGAACGGCCTCGTGGGCCTCTTGGGCCATCTTTTTAGATTTATATTGAGGTGACTTTGTGGGTAGGTATTCTATCCCAAATTTCTGCTTGATGTAATCTCGTGCCGCAGATTGCGCCTCAGCTGAAACTCTCACCGCATCTGTGCGCATATAAGTAATCAGCCCGGTACTTCCTTCTTCGCCAATCTCCAGCCCCTCATAAAGCTGCTGGGCAATACGCATCGTCTTACTGGCAGAAAAATGGAGTTGATTAAAGCCCTCTTGCTGAAGTTTACTGGTTGTGTAAGGAGCCTGCGGATTCCTCTTCTTTTCCTTTTGTTGAATATCCGCAACAATAAATTTCTCTTTATGTATCTGTTCTAAAATCTTATCGGCCTGCTCTTTGTTCTTTACCTCGGGTTTCTCTCCGGAAATCTTGTCCAATTTAGCAATAAAGGTTTCTTGTGATTGTTTCTTTTTAAGTTTCGCTTCTACCTCCCAATATTCCTGAGGGATGAAATGTTCTATTTCTCTTTCTCTTTCCACAATAATCCTGACAGCCACAGATTGCACTCTTCCCGCAGAAAGTCCGCGACTTATCTTTTTCCAAAGTAAGGGACTTAAATTATATCCCACCAGTCTATCTAACACCCTGCGAGCCTGTTGGGCCTCTACTTTATGCATATCGATAGAACCGGGGTGGGTAAAGGCTTCCTTTACTGCCCGCTCTGTTATCTCCTGAATAATCACCCTGTAAACTTGCGCATTTGTATCCAGGCACTGCTTGAGGTGCCAGCAGATGGCCTCACCTTCTCTATCCGGGTCGGCAGCGAGGTAAATGCTTTCTTTCTCCGCAGCGTCTTTTTTAATCTGGCTGAGTATTTTTTTACGACTGGGAATAACCACATATTCCGGCCGAAACTCGTTGTCTACATCCACACCCATCTTTGACTTCGGCAAATCCATAATATGTCCGCCTGAGGCCTGCACAATAAAATCAGCACCCAGAAACTTATTTATCGTCCTCGCCTTTGCCGGCGATTCCACAATCACTAATGCCTTAGCCATCTCTTACAAACACCTTTCCGGGTAATTCTTTAACCAATTTTTTATGTTCCAGTTTCAAAAGACAGGTCAACAACCTACCATAAGGGATATCAATTTTCTGGATAATCTCATCGATATGTAAAGATTCGGATGATAAACAGGCATAGATTTGTCTTTCTTCTTCCGGTAAGTCCGGCTTAAACTCTGTTTTGCTTTGTGCCTTTTCCGTCCCGCAGAACCTTAATGGCTCTAATTCTTCAATAATATCTTTAGTCGACTCTATAAGCTTAGCGCCTTGTTTAATTAAATCATGCGTGCCGACAGAGGTAAAAGAATCTATGTTTCCCGGAAGGGCGAACACCTCCCGTCCTTGCTCTAAGGCAAAGTTGGCAGTAATCAATGCACCACTTTTTTGGGCTGCTTCTACTACCACCACACCCAAAGAAAGACCGCTAATTATCCGGTTTCTACGAGGAAAATTCTGGCGATGCGGCGGGGTATCTAAAGGAAATTCGGAAACGACTGCGCCATTTTGTGTAATCTTATCTGCTAACTTTCTATTTTCAGGAGGATAAATTACATTTAAGCCGCTACCTAACACCGCAATTGTCCGACCTTTTGCTTTTAATGCACCACGATGTGCTGCGCTATCCACGCCCCGGGCTAAACCGCTGATTATAGTAATGCCTTTTGTCGCCAGTTCGAAGCTTAAGGCTTCTGCATTCCTCAGGCCGTAGTAAGTCCCCCGGCGCGAACCAACAATAGCAATAGCAATATTGTCTTCAGGGATAATCTCTCCCTGTATATAAAGAGTCGGGGGTGGGCTATAAATGTATCTTAAATTTGTAGGATAGCCTTTATCTGTAAAAGAAAGAGTCTTGATTTTATCCTTCGTGTTTAGAATTTCCATAAATAGTCTTTTTTATTTCCTCCACAACTTGCTCGATAGTTAAACTTGTTGTATCAATAGAGAAGTCGGCCTGTGCATAGAACGGCGCTCTAACTTGTAATAACTCTTCAACTTTTGCCTGGGGATTTGCTACATTTAACAGGGGCCTACGGTGATACCTTTTTGTTCTTTCTAAAATTACTTCCGGTGTTGCCTTCAGGCAGACAAGTTTGCCATTTCTCTTTAGACTTTCCATATTTTCTTTATCTAAGACAACCCCTCCGCCTGCATCAATGACAAATCTGTCTAGCTCAGACACCTTTTTGACTATTTCTTTTTCTACTCGGCGAAAATACGCTTCGCCGTTCTTTTTAAAGATCTCGTTTATTGAGCGACGTTCTCTATCCTCAATAACTCCATCAGTAGAAATATATTTCATCCCCACTTCTTTAGTCAGGGCCTTGGCCACAACAGTCTTTCCTGTTCCCATAAAACCTACCAATACTATATTCATCAGAATGTCTTTATCTGTTTAAGGTAGCCCTGATAATTCCTGCTTATTTCCGTAAGAGAATCTCCGCCAAATTTCTCTAACCAGGCCTCGGCCAAACAGAAAGCTAAGCTTGCCTCACCAACAACGCTTGCTGCCGGCACCGCACAAACATCAGCCCTTTCCACGCCGGCCTTAACCCGCTGCTTAGTTCTAATATTCACACTGCTCAGAGGCCTTTTCAAAGTGGCAATGGGTTTCATTGCGCAGCGCACCACTAAAGGTTCGCCATTGCTCATCCCCCCTTCTAAGCCTCCTGCACGGTTGGTCTTTCTAAAAAAGCCTTCGCCCTTAGCATAAAATATTGCGTCGTGAACCTGTGAGCCTCTAAGAGTTGCACCCAAGAAACCCGCACCGATCTCTACTCCTTTAACTGCGGGAATAGACATTAAGGCCTGGGCAATCTTTGCGTCTAAGCGCCTCTCCCAATGGGAGTAGCTTCCCAAACCAAAAGGCAGATTGGTAGCGATTAACTCAAAGACTCCCCCTAATGAATCGCCTGTGGCTTTGGCCCGATCTATCTCCCTGAGCATCTTTTGCCCGGCACTGTTATCTGCACAGCCTGTGCCTGATTTGGCTGCCTTTTGGCGAATCTGATTAAAAGACAACTTTTCTGTTCGGGCATAAACCCCGCCAATCTTTACCACATGGCTGATAATCTCAATCTTAAATTTTTGCAAAAAGGCCTTACATATTGCGCCTATAGCTACACGCATCGCTGTCTCCCGAGCGCTAGCCCTCTCCAGAACATCCCTGATATCTTTGGTATTGTATTTTAAAGCCCCGGCTAAATCTGCATGGCCCGGGCGAGGACAAAGAACGGCGGGTAAAGTATCAATCTTAAAATCCCTGTTTTGAATCAAAAGGGCAATAGGGCTGCCGATGGTTTTGTCCTTTCTTAAACCGGAAAGAATCTTGACTTTGTCCTTTTCTATCTTCATTCTCAGGCCCCGGCCATATCCTTTTTGCCTGCGGGACAATTCCTGATTAATCTCAGGCTTTTCTATCTTCAACCCTGAAGGCATGCCTTCCAAAATACCCACAAGACACTCCCCGTGCGATTCTCCTGCAGTTAGAAATCTTAACATCCTATTCTCCTTTAATGAGCACATCACTTAGCGAACGATAGTGAAGCTAAGTGATAAGTGCGAATTAACCCCACACCCAGTTGCTTCGAAGAAACTCTACGAAGTATCTGGGTGTGGGGTAAGTTCGGACATAACTTATGTCATCACTTACTTAGCCTGGCGAAATCTTCTATAAACGTAATTTGTGATTTTCTTTCTGTTGTCTT
>CAZEQA010000153.1:0-3913 GCA_964514265.1 uncultured Planctomycetia bacterium
CAACCGGTTGACCAAAACAAAAGCAGTTTATACCGGGCTTTGCCTTTCCATTTATGAAACTCAAAATTATTACCTTCATTATCTATGCTAACAAAATCAGGCGCTAAAGCTCCGGGAACTAATTTTGCCATGCCTTCCAAACGCTTAATTATTTGTTGTTTTTTTGAAGTTAAACAATTCGGATTATTGATATGCTGCTGCAGCATAACCATACCTTCGTCTATATGATACGTTTCGTAACCAGCATAAAAATAGTCCACCATCCAGCCATAAACCTTGGGATGCCCTTGGGATGCTTTTTCACAGGCAACACGCCCGGCCTGAACAAAGAGCGAATCGCGCAGTTCCCCGGTTGCGGCTTGCATGCCATATAGCCCCATATAACCGTCCATTAACAAAGACAATTCGCGCGAGCGGACGATAAGCGGGCCGCTAAAATCAATCCCCTCAAAATAGTTTTTTAATAGCCTGGCTGGCCGTTCATCTAAGTCTCCGCCCCATTCTATTGCCGATATATACTGAAACTGGAATAGACTGCTGACATAAAGCTCGCGGTGCGCCCCGGCCTGATTACTCAACCAGGTATTATACTCCAGCCTGCGCTGTTCAAATTCTTTAACTCCCTGCCTGTAGAGTTTTGACTCAGGGCGGTCATAGTTTAACAGAAACTGCTTGAGCAAATCTATGGGCATACGTTTTTCGCTGTTTTCTCTTATAAAAGCGTTGTAAACCGTATTTTCTCTTTCGCCTGCCCTAAATTTAGTCTTATCGCTATTGTTGATATAGAGAGGGTTTACGGTTAACTCAATATCCTGTTTGTTGATAAAAATGTATTTCTCCGCAGGATAAGGGTGATCAATCTCTTTAGCGCGGTAGTCAATCCTAAGCACAAATTCTCCCGGCAGATATTGAGCAGGTACTCCTATAGTAGCAGTTTCGCCGCCTTTCACGTCCGGTACTTCAACAAGCGGGTTTATAGCTTTTAACCCTTCGAAAGGTATTAAAGAAACTTTAGCCTCGAATACCCCCTGTAAATGGATAGTAAGAGACTGTCCCTGGATGGGGACTATCCCTGAATTCTCTTGCTCCGGCTCGGTGTTGCCGAAAACTAAAACAGACATAAACGCCAATATTATCGCGCCTAAGCTAAACCCTGTTAAATACGACTTGAGCCGATTCTTAATAAACATCTTGCCAAAATGTGTTTTAAGATATTTCTCTCTGTGAGTAGCGTCCTGCTGGTTAAGACACCCTTCAAAATAAATGAGTTCCAATGGCCGTCTGTTCTTTGGTAAACATAATACCTCATAGTTTAAAAAAAATTGAAACTATTTAACAGAGTAAATTGTCAAATAAATCAAATTGTCAATCCTTACTTAAGACAACGAAGACTATTGCCGTAGCACTTATCGGTGTTGTTCACGTAGCAGTCGTTACTGCGGAAGTAAAAGTAGCCCCCGGCGGTTAAGGCAGCGTGAAAACTGGTCCAGTGGTAGCCGTAGGTGCCACTGTAATTGAACGTGCCAACGCTATCATTATCGAGATGGCCAGCGGCATGGAGCTTAAAAACAGAATTATAAGCATCGATATAATTATTCCACCCGCCGGTTGAATCGGCACTAGTCCACTCAGCCTTGGTGGGCATGCGCCAGCCTGTGCCAAGCTCGGTGCAGGGGTCGTTGGCTGAGGTCCAGCCGCTGCTTTCAGAAATTGAGGTTTTCCATCCTGAGCGTGAGCCGCTCGACGCAAAGCCCTTCTTTCGGTTAAACTGCCAAAACCAGCCACGGGAAGCCTCACTACTGTCGTTATATGAACCTGCCTTATGCGTAGCGCCAAGGTTCTGGATTATCCAGCATTTAGCGCCGGTTCCTCCAAGGGTTGATGAAATAGTTTCATAAGCAACGGTTTTATCAACAGGAGCTGCACCGTAGGCAATAGTGTGGTTAACAACCAGGTCGCCGGCGCCGCAAGACCAGACCCACTCCGTTGCCGTAAGCGTTACGGTCAAGGTATGTTCTTGTGTTTCATCTCCAGATGCCGGTGCCGTGAACTTTAAGCCTAAATTATGGTTGCCTGTTGCAGCAGCACTCAGCCATATCGTATCGGTTTTGTTTGTGTTAAAAACAACCGGTGTCGTGTCACGCGTCTCAAGCCCAAACGTGTTGTTACCTCCGCTTTCCCATTTTTCCGTAGCCGTATCGTCCTGGACCTTTATCGAAATAACTTCTGTCTCTCCACTGTCATTGTTTACTACCCAGTAATCATCATCTGTCTGGCTGGTTGCCCCGGCCTTTAAACTGCCAATAGCCCAACCTCCCCCGGGATCATCTCCTCCGGATACGGAAAGAGAAACCCCGGCATAAGAAAGTGAAGAATAAAAGAAAATTATACAACCTGTGAGCACACCAACTAATAGTGCACTTCGCTTATTATCTGTTTTCCTCATTTTTACCTCGCATTTTTGTAACAATTTAACAATATAACTACACCATAAGTATACCTTATACTTATATCTTTATCTATCCGTAAAACTACCCTTTTCTTTTGCACAAATTACTCATCCCCCAAACCCTCCAGCCCCGGCAGTTCCTTTAACCGCTTGAAATCCATAATCAGGATTCTATTTTCATAACGAAAGGTAGGCGAGGTAGCAATATTGAGTTCCCTTGCCTTTTTTATGTCCTCTTTGAGCAGTGTCTTCCCTTCTTTATTAAGGGTGCATTTGCTGATTACCTCTTTATCTATCCCTGTCTCTTCGGCCAGCGTTTCCCAATCAGCGCTATTGATATCCTTACTGCTCAATAAAAGGTAATCGAGAAATTTGTCAGGCTGGTATTTTTTGATGCATAACTGTCTGATGTCTTCCTCTACCTCGGCTTCTCCGTGCAGACTTTGAAATTTAAGCAGGTCTGCGGATTCGCCGCAGGGCTTACAGGGCTCAACCAGCGTGGCAATATAATGGCAATCAAGTTTAAAATCTTCGGGCAGGCGCCCCTCTTTTTGAGCAGTAATGAGTTCCTTCAGGGCAACGGCAGAAAAAGGACACTGGCTCATAGAGAAGACCTCCAGGGTCTTGGAGGTCCTTTCGCCTTCAATAAAGATACCGCTCTGGTTAGCCGCAGAATGAAGATAGTAGTTACCTGCGACAGGCCGAATTAAGTTTGCTTCAACAAGAGAAGAAAAACCCTTGTTTTTTTCAATGTCTTTATGAAAGATGTAGGCCGGAAGGAAATCAATGTTTAATTTCTCTGCTAATTTTTTGCCTTTTTTAGTCGAATAATCAAGCTCTCTTACCTTGACGTGGGGAAACTGCCCCTTCAAGGTAGAGAGAAACGAAAGGTCTCCTCCCCACTTATCCCCAGTCTTAATAACAGTTAACTGCTGGGGGTATTTATCTAACTGCGCCTTTCTCTTTGCGGGATGCGTAGAAAAAAACATCTGCAACTGAACCGCCACAACAAAGATTTCCTCAGGCCGGTTCTTCTTACTCTTTACTTCTATGATGGCCTGGAAATCTTGAGCTCTATATTTCTTTTTCCCCGGCAGCTTCAAAAAAAGCTCTACTTCTTTTATGCTATTTCCCGGTATGAGGACCTCTTTTTCTTCCGGCCATATCCAGGAGGTATCGGGGATATCTATATAGCCCTTTTTAAGGCCGCTTGTTGTCCTGGAGGTGGGAAGAATATCTATGGTATAGGTGTAGGCGCAAGTGTCTTTATTCTTTATCCTCAGCTTCATTTCGTCTCCCCCTAAGGTCGAGACCGCTATTTTTTTACCCAAAGGCACGTTCCTCAGCCTAATCACACCGGGGTCCACTTCTACGCCCACAGCCAGCGCATCCTAAACAAACAAAAAACTAATTGCCAAACTTAACAGCAGGATGAGACCAACGGCTGACTTCATTGCTCTGCTC
>CAZEQA010000154.1:0-3905 GCA_964514265.1 uncultured Planctomycetia bacterium
TTTATTAAATATTATACCAATTATAAATTTAAGCCCGTCAAAATAACGCTTCAATTCATCAAAGCTTTTTAGCCTTTTTAGATGTTTCAACAAATAAGCCGGCCTAAAATAAAATTTAGTATATGCCTTTTTCATAACTGCTTCAAGCTCATCTTTATCGCGATAGCCATGAGGAACATACGTAGCCTTAGTTAATCCTCTATATTCAAAAAGAGAACCCATATTTAAAGCAAAATCATACATCTTTGTACCTTTAAACGGGAAGGCTAAATTAAATTGCGCATAAGTTAAATCAAGCTCAACTGCAAGGTCAATAGTTCTTTTTGCTTTCTTAGGCGTTTCACCCGGGAGACCTAATATGAAAGAGCCGCGAGTTTCTATTCTCACCTTATGCGTCCATTTCACAGCATCCTTGATTTGTTGGATAGTAATTCCTTTCTCTATAATATCCAACAAATCTTGATTGCCCGATTCTAATCCATAAAAAATAGAATAACAACCGGCTCTAGCAACAATCTCAAGTATCTCAGAATCAACCCAATCCACCCTAGCACCGCAATTCCAGGTAATATCAATATTTTCTCTTATTATCGCTTCACAAAACTCTTTTACCCATTTCTTGTTTAAAATAAATACGCTGTCAAGAAATTGAATTTCTCTTATTCCATACTTATTCACAAGTATTCTAATTTCCTCAATAACTCTTTGGATAGAATGTCTTCTAAAAGGCTGTCCCTGCATACCCCCTGTGTAACAAAAAGCACACTTTTTATAGACACAGCCACGAGCTGTAATTACTGTTGTCGAAGGTAACCTTTTATAAGAATTCGGCAGCGGGCAATAGAGGCTGTTATCGTATAATTCTCGAGCAGGCATAGGAATATCATCAAGTGGTCCTTTTGATATCCTTCGACCATTGTCAATAATTTCATCTTTATTCCTAAATATCAATCCCTCAATATTTGACAAACCTATATCTTTATTTAATCTATTGCATAATTCAACTATTGTCTCTTCACCCTCACCTGTTACGGCTAAATCGATTGATTTTTCTTCAAGAAGAACTTCTTTACCGAAATCAGTAACGTGAGGTCCTCCCATCACAATTAATACGTTAGATAGTTTTTTAATTTTTCTGGCTAATCGATAAGCCTCAGGAGATGAAGCTGTCATACAGGAGATACCTATTAAATCAGGAGAATCTTTAAGCACTAATTGTATAAATTCTTCTTCATTAATATCCATAGAAGTGCCATCAAATAGCTTTACTTGATTAAAACCATTTGCCTTTAATGAAGAGGCAAGATAGCCTATTCCTAGAGGGGGCAAATATCCTCTCTTGATTTTTGACTTCGATGCATATGCAGATTTAATCAAGTCAAATGGTGGTGTTACTAAGCTAATCTTCATCCTTATAAATAATTATCTTCTGTTTTTCTCTTTTTAATTATTTTTGCTGGGCATCCGACTGCAACTGATTTTGCGGCTATATTATTAACTACAGTTGCTCCAGCTCCTATTACCACATCATCAGAAATCCATTGTTTATGGATTATATTAGCACCCGTACCTATAAAGCTTCTTTTGCCTATCTTAACCCCGCCGCCTATTTTTACACCCGGTGAAATCGTAACAAAATCATCAATAATACAATCGTGTTCTATAATTGCCCCTGAATTTATCAAACAATGATTCCCAATACAAGCGTAAGAATTAATTATTGCGCCAGCGCCAATAAAATTACCCACTCCAATTTTGACGTTTTTCTCAATTATGACGCTGGGGTGAATAATATTGATTGCAACAATTCCATTTTTTAATAACAGATTAGAATTTATTCGTTTACGGTGAAAACCAGCCCCTATTGCTACAAAAGCATGTGTTATGCTGTATTCTTTAAATATTTTTTTAGCATCTGTTTCATTCCCTAAAACCGGCATTGCCAGGAACGAGCCAATCTTATCTGAAGTAATAAATCCTGCAAAATTAAATTTATCTATCAATGCTAAATTAAATGTATCGTAAACAACTTTCGCATGGCCTGAGGTTCCAATAATTACAAGATTTCTGGAATTATTTTTGTTACCTAAAGAATTATTGCGCTTTCTTATTCTCATAATGAATATCTTTTAATATATTGCAAATCATTTTGATTTGTTCTTCCGTTAATTCACCGTAAAGCGGCAGTGACAAAACTTCTTTCGTAATTTCTTCAGCAATCGGCAAGTTGATAGGGCTTGAGGAAAGCAAGGACTTATAACATGGATAGTGGCTGCATAACGGATAGAAATATTTTCTTACTACAATATTCATTTGCCGAAGGAACTCAAACAGGGAATCTCGGGAAATACCGTAGTCCTCGCCGATAATTCTGATAACAAAAGACTGGTAATTATGTTTAATATTATCCATATGTTTGGGCAGAATAATTCCAGGGACATCCTTCAATTCTTCTTTATAAATCTCGGTTAATATCTTTCTCTTCTTTATCTCATCATCAACCGTTTTTAATTGAATCAACCCTATTGCTGCTTGGATTTCATTCATTTTTGCGTTGATTCCCGGGCCCACGACTTCTTCTTCGTTTTTTATGCCGAAATTCTTTAGATAATCAGCCCGTTCTTTCAAATATTGGCTATTGCAAACTAAGGCCCCTCCTTCAATTGTTGTATAAATCTTTGTTGCATGAAAACTAAACATCGAAGCGTCTCCAAAATTTCCGATACCCGTTCCGTTAACCTCTACGCCAAAGGCATGGGCTGCATCATATATGATCTTCAAACCATGCCTTTGGGCAATTTCTTGAAGTGCCTGCACATTACATGGGTTACCAAAAATATGTACCGCCAAAATTCCTGTAGTTGCAGGAGTTATAAGCGATTCAATCTTATTAACATCAAGATTATAAGTACCTTCTTCAATATCACAAAATACAGGCTTGATATTATTCCAATATAATACATGGGGAGTTGCCGCAAAGGTAAAAGGAGTCGTAATAACTTCTCCCCTTAAACGCAAGGCATTAACAGCAATTTGAAGCGCCAGTGTTCCGTTACAAAAAAGAGAATTGTTTTTTACTTTTAAGTATGACGCCAGTTCCTTTTCTAATAATGAGTGATAAAAACCATTATTGGTAACCCATTTAGATTTCCATATCTTTACTAAATATTCATTTAGGTTGGCTAAATTGGGCAGAAGCGGCTGAGTAATATAAAGCGGCTTAGTCAATTTATATCTCTCTACTAGATTACCTGGAAATTTTAATGATTTCTTATCCATGGATATGACCTCAGTAAAACAGGTAATTCCCAAAGATTTTTTTATAGTCTATTTTCATATTTTCCTGACACATAAGATTCGCTGCTTGAATACCCATCTTCATCGCATCGTCGATATTGGCGTATGTATATAATCCCTGCCTCCCTATCGTTATTAACCCGTCAATTTTTTCTATTTCATGCAAATTTGATTTAACTATTTTTTCAAAACCTTTAAAGAAAAGAGGATAAGAATGGGTGATGTATTCGGAAAAAAAGTCCTTTACATCTTCCCGGCGCAGTAAACCATATTTCTCTAAAACGGGAATTATTTTCCCAAAAATTTCATTATCTGAGCATTTCCACAACTCGTCATTTATCCGGCATGAAATCTCAAGACAAAGAATAGTCTTGCCATCAGCTACCAGGGTTTTGCTAAATCTTGACATATCAGAAAGGCGATTAAAAATTGTGTCAGTATCGGAAAAATATATCCAGGGGACATCAAGAATTTCTCTTTTATTGACAACTAAATAAAACAATCTCATTGAGCAATAATCCAATAACTTAGACTTACTCTCTATTTCTGAGTTTACTCCGGATAATAGCAAAATAAGGTCGTTTAAAGGTGCACTAGAAATTAACTTT
>CAZEQA010000155.1:0-3875 GCA_964514265.1 uncultured Planctomycetia bacterium
CCTTTTCAATCTCGGAATCAATTCTTTCCACTATTGAAATTACATTTTTTTTCGGCCCATAAAGGCCATCAATATCAGAAAGAATAATCAACAGGTCAGCCTGCGCCAGGCCCCCCACCAAGGCCGATAGCCTATCATTGTCGCCAAATTTTATTTCATCCACTGAAACGGTATCATTTTCGTTGATAATGGGAACTACGTGATAGCCTAAAAGGGTAAAAAGTGTATTTTTGGCATTAAGGTATCTTTTACGGTTACTCAAATCATCGCGGGTAAGCAGGATTTGGGCAGTAACAAGATTGTAATGTTTAAAAAAGGTGTCATAAATTTTCATCAGCTGACTTTGGCCGATAGCAGCTGCGGCTTGCTGCCTGGGAAGAAGCCTTGGTCTTGAATCTAACCTTAAGGCCCCCATTCCTGCTCCGATGGCGCCGGAAGTAACTAAAATTACTTCTATATTCTTATTAATTAAAGCGGCGATTTGCGCTACAAGTTTCTTTATCCAAGCTCTATTTAAACGGAAGTTTTTAGATGTAAGGATTCCCGTGCCCACTTTAACTACAATTCTTCTGGGTTTGGTGGGTAATCTTCTCTCCGTGTGTCTAGTGTTTCTCAAAATAACTCCTTAAATGATTGGTTATCTCTTTAATCCCTGTACCATTTAAAGCAGAAATGCAATAAACTTTCTCTTTGACTCTTGCCGAAAACCTATTTAAATTGGTTTCTGCTCGGGGCAGATCCATTTTGTTAGCTACTAAGATTTGAGTCTTTTTGGCCAGTTGAGGACTAAAGCTGTCCAGCTCTTGATTTAAATTGCAGTAATCTTCAAAAGGATCTCTTCCTTCTTGGGCAGCCATATCAATTATATGGATTAAAATTTTGGCTCTTTCGGCATGACGCAGAAATTCCAAACCCAGGCCTTTGCCCTCGTGTGAGCCTTTTATTAGAGCGGGGATTTCTACTATAGTTAAATTCGCTGGTTCTTGAAAATCTGAAAATTCCACTACACCCAAGAAGGGAGAAACTGTGGTAAAGGGATAGCTGGCAACCTTGGGTCGGGCTGAAGTTATTTTGCTAAGAAAGGTAGATTTGCCGGCATTGGGATATCCAACTATTCCTACCTCAGCAATAAACCTTAACTCTAAAAAAAGATACTTCTCTTCTCCCAGTAAACCAGCTGTACTCGATTTTGCCTTTGCGTTGCCCTTCCCGCCTTCTCCTCCCTTAGCTACTAATAATTCTTCATCTGGGTCTATTAAGTCTCTAAGGAACAAATTATTTTTTAGGTCATGGACAAGTGTGCCTGCAGGCACTTTAATAATACAGGGGCGTCCGTGCGCCCCTTTCTTTTTATTAGCTTCGCCTTGCTTTCCCTTTTCGGCCCGAAAATGTTGTTTAAATTTAAGGTGCTCAAGAGTTTGAATATTCTTATCAACTTTAATAATTATATCCGCGCCCTTCCCTCCGCCTCCGCCATCGGGATGCTGGGATCTGGTAAACTTTATTCCTTTAAAGCTGTTGCAACCACCCCCTCCATCTCCAGCCTTTACATATATTTTAACTCTGTCAACCATTATGACCGCGCCCGCCTGGCTTCTGATAAGCGGAGTGCGGGTGAGGTAAAGTTTTCACGCTCACTACGCGAGGTCGATTAAAGATAACTGTGCCATCGACTTTGGCA
This sequence comes from uncultured Planctomycetia bacterium, assembly GCA_964514265.1. Taxonomy (GTDB): domain Bacteria; phylum Omnitrophota; class Gorgyraeia; order JAFGHF01; family JAFGHF01; genus CAZEQA01. Next base: position 1,682 of record CAZEQA010000155.1, read on the forward strand.
AAGAGCGTATGGTCCTTTCCCATACCTACATTTATACCAGGAAAAAATTTTGTCCCTCTTTGTCTGATTAGGATACTACCGGCACAAACTTCCTGGCCGGCAAAGCGTTTAACCCCTAAGCGTTGCGAATGACTATCCCGACCGTTACGCGAACTTCCCATTCCCTTCTTATGTGCCATCTGTGCTCTCCTTGCTCTCTACTTTCCCATTGCTATCTCTTTAACTCTAACTTTTACTAATTGCTGGCGATGTCCTTTTTTAGATTGCGAGCTTTTTCTTCTGCGGTACTTAAAGGCAATCTTCTTCTCGCCCCTCGGGCGCGCTATTATTTCGCAGTTGACTTTCGCGCCTTTTAGATAAGGGTTTCCAATCTTAACATTCTTATCTTTAACGCTAAGCAAGACCTTATCTAAAGACAACTTATGCCCGCGTGGTGAAACCGCTTTTTCTATTAGAATTTCATCGTTTTCGGCAACCTTATATTGCCTATTTCCCACTTCTACTATTGCATACATGAAATAATCTCCGCTTTTATCTATTATTTCTGATTACACAGATTAAAAAGCAGATTGCACAGATAAAAAATATAAATCTGTGTAATCTGTGTTATTGCCCACACATATTAGCACAATCTTAAAATCCTGTCAAGCCATTCCTGAAGGAAGGTGGTATATCATATTGTGTATAAATTCAAAGTGAAGCCAGGATTTTTACGGGTCCTGTCTCGGGTGCGCTTTTGGTGTCCTCCTTCGCCAAGGCTACGGAGGGACTATTCCTTCGAAGCTTTAGCGAAGAAGAATGCTCGCTCAATTACAGCAGAAGAAACTTCAAGATGTGTTTTATCCACAGGGATAGACCCTCCTATTCCTTTATAAGGAGGGGTCTTAGTTGAGCTGTACTCCAAAAGCTGAGCACCTCTTCGCCACCCGTAAAAATCGGCTTTGCCTTTTCATTAAAATATAAAAAGCGCCTGACCCCTTTTTGGTGTTTATTGCGAAGCGAGGATTAGCAATTTTCGCTCAAATGGCTGATGAGGGGTTGGCTCAAAGCGGGGCGTGTTTTGGCCCGAGCGGGCATGGTCCCCGAACTAATTTTGTGTCAATCTCTTGAGTAAAATTAGTTCGGGGGAACGAGGGCCAAAACCTCGAGCGAAGTTTTGCCTCGCTGGGGCAAAACGAGCGTCCCCGCGTGAGCCGACCCCGAGTTAGCCATTGATGTTTAGCAAAAAATTGCAAGCGACTCGAACAAAAACACCGAGCCTTAGGCAGACTCGATGTTGAGCCTCTCCGTATGCAGGCTTAAGTCCTGTTTAATCAGAACTTTTGCTTTGAACTTATTCTCCAGATTATAGATTGATTGCCTATTCTCATTTACCAAGTAAGATGCTACGTCTGGATGGGCAAAGACGATAAGTGTCTTCTTATTTGTTCTTTGAAGCATCTTTTTTACTTCTCTTAAAGCGAAAATAGCCATGGTAGCAGGAGATTTTACCAATCCTTTACCCTGGCAATAGGGGCAAGAGCGATAAACTACTTTTTCAAGACTCTCTCTCACTCTCTGCCTGGTCATCTCAATTAGGCCCAACTCCGATACAGTGGATATATCTGTCTTGGCATAGTCGCGCTTAAGGGCCTCATTTAAGACATCAAAAACTTCCTTTTTATGCCTCCCCTTTTTCATATCGATAAAATCAATTATGATAATCCCGCCGATGTCTCGAAGCCTCATCTGCCTGGCTATCTCTCTGGCGGCCTCTAAATTAACTAAATAGGAGGTTTCTTCAGGATCTCTCTTCTTAGTAAAACTACCGCTATTTACATCTATGGTTACTAGGCTCTCGGTTGGCTCTATCATCATATAACCACCGGATTTTAAAACCACCTTGCGATCATAGATCTTAGCGATTTCGTCTTCTACTCCCCGTTTTTCAAATAAAGACACCTCCGAGCGATAAAACTGAACCCGTGACCTTAGGTTCGGCAAGAGAATGCTTAAAAAACGCATAATCCTCTTATATTCTTCTTTTGAATCCACCCACAATTTATTAGTTTGACTGGAAAATTTGTCTCTAATGATGCGCAGAACCAGATCGTATTCTTCGTGGATTAAAGCAGGGCTCGGGCTTCGCTGGGCAACCGCCTTTATTCTGCGCCAAAGATTTGTCAGGTAACGCAGGTCTTGAAGAAATTCCCTT
>CAZEQA010000156.1:0-3855 GCA_964514265.1 uncultured Planctomycetia bacterium
TGAGGAGATTCGAACTCCCGACCACTTGAGCCACAGTCAAGTGCTCTAACCAACTGAGCTACAGCCACCATTTTTGTTTCGAATTTCTGGTGGTACTGAGGTCACTGAAGGTGACCGAAGCACCTAACCATTTTTGTTTCGAATTTCTGGTGGTACTGAGGTCGGCAAAGACGACCGCAGTACCTTACCAAAGATCTCAAGCTATTTTTTCAAGTACGCCTTGATAATCTCTTGTCTCTGAATAGGCCTATTAGATGAATCTACAGGCGTATTTTCTATCTTCTCCACAACATCGTATCCCGAGATAACCTCGCCAAAGATAGTGTGGCGCATATTCAACCAGGGTGTCCTGGCAACAGTGATGAAAAACTGGCTGCCGTTTGTGCCCGGCCCGGCATTAGCCATAGCCAAAAGGCCCGGCCGATCAAATGTAATTTCAGCAGACACCTCATCCTCAAAAGGTACGCCCCAGATTGATTTGCCCCCTCTTCCTGTTCCGGTTGGGTCTCCGCCCTGGAGCATAAAACCCTTGATGACCCGGTGGAAAATAGTGTCATCGTAATAGCCCTTCTCCACCAACCCGATAAAATTTTCACAGGCCTTGGGCGCTACATCAGGCATCAGTTTGATTTCAATTACGCCCTGATTTGTCTCTAAGGCTACAACTTTCCCTTTCGCAGCAAAACCCCACCCGCACACATTGTGGATAAAGATGCCTATAAATAATACCATAAACAATACCAGCAAGAGTTTCTTCATTGTTTATCCCCTTTTATTTCATCCAGAGCTTTCTTTAGTTGTTCTACTTCCTTTCCAAGCTCTTCTTCTTTGGCCTCAATTTCTTCCAGACGCTCTTGCATTTCCATAAATCTTCGGCCTGTATAGGCACCGATATCCTCTACGATTACCATACCACGGGCCTTAGTTACTTTTGCGCCTTTAGGAACTAAAATATTGACTGTTCCTGACTTGATAAGTTCCATTCCTTCGGGAATCTTTACCTTTCCCTCCTCTTCTCCGGCAATAACGAATACGGCAGAAAAGAGTAGAATTAAAATCAAAATAAAAAGGTGACTTTTTTTCATCTAATACAAAAAGGGGTCAGGCGCTTTTTCCGTGCAAGGCCTCCAGGACCCTGACCAAAAGATATAATGCCAGCGAACAAAAGATTCCCTTGGCCAGAAAGTACCAGGGAACCGCCTCATTCTCGAACTCTCCCTCAAAGACTCCATTTCCAAGCAGAAAGCAATAAATACATATCAGCAAGACAACTATGGCGGCAATTGAAACGAACAGTTTAAGCTTCTTCATAGCCACCTCCAAATAATGTAGTAATTCCCGTTATTTCTGCGTTGATATTTCTGACTTCTTAAATAAAATATCCCAGTCCCTGGCTTTAAGGTTAAGGCTCAGTAAGTAAGAGGCGCCATATTTGCTGAAAAGATGCCGGGCAAATTCCGAAATAGATTCGGCTTTGGTTGTTTTTAATTCGGTATTATCTATCCAGCAATAACGGCCGCCTTGTTCAAACACACAAATAGCATGATGAAAACCAAGGCCCCCCATTGCCAGAACTTTAGGTTGATAGCCCAATACGCGCAGGACCGCTTCGTTGAAAAAGGCATAATCTTCGCAATCTGCGCATTTGTTTTGCAGGGTCTCTTCGGGGGTTGACCAACGGTCCCCTGCTTCATCTCTCTTGTATTTTATGTTTTTTTGAAGCCACCGGCCATAATCTTCAAAAGAGACGATATTGTTAACAATGATGATATCGAGTATCTTTTCATCCAGCGGAACCGGACGGGATACACAAATCCCGTTAGATTTATACCACTCGTGCCTGATAACCAGGTCTTTAATGAAGGCGGTATCTTCTTTCTCTAAGGCAACTGCGGGAGTGCTCCCAAGCAATAGAGCAGAAATAGTGTATCCTATAAGAGTGTTAAAGTTTCTCAGGCGTTTTTGCCGCATATTTTACAGGAAAGATGGCGTCCCCGGCCCGATGCCCTCAATTCTGACAAACTATTTGTTCTGTCGAGGCGCACCTTTTGTTTTCCGCTATTATACCAGATAATGGGCCTAAATAAACTATTATTTTGACCTTGTGTTTGTTTAAATTTCATTACCTTCAAGAAAATTGCCTTCGGCAATAACTCTGGCCTGTACCCCGAAGGGGTATGCAATTTTCAGTGGTTGCTTGTGCCCCGAAGGGGTAGAAGACTTCTTCTATGCTTTTTCAAATTTCATACCATAAATTACTGCTCATCCTCTAGCTTTCTTTATTAGTCTATAATAGGCACCCCTTCCTTTACCTACAAGCTCAATGAGTTTGGCATCTATAAGTTTGGAAATCTCTTTAAGAATGGCCTGTCGAGATATTTTAAACATTATCCTCAAGTCTTTATTTGTTATCTTGGCTTTTTCTTTTAAACTCTCCAAGATTTTTATCTGTCTAGAAGTCAATTCTATTCGTTCGGTCTCATCCATATCTTGAGCAAAACTTAATTTCTCTATAACTGCCTTTACTTTATTTATAGAATATAAAACTCCATCTGTGAAATACTCAAGCCATTTTGTGATATCGCCTTTTTGCTGTTGTGCTGTCTTGAGGGCCGCATAATAGGAGCTTCTGTCTTCGTCGTAATAATCATCCAATGCAAAGAATCTTCTGTGATCAAATCCATTTTTATATAGCAAAAGTGTTGCCGGTAATCTCGCTGTCCTGCCATTGCCATCAATAAAAGGGTGGATTCTGGCTATTTCATAATGAACGATGCCAGCTAATAAAACAGGATTACACTTGCAGGTCTTCTCAAGATTTAACCAATTAAGGAATTCATCAACAAGCTTCGGTACCTTTCTTGTCTCTGGAGGCATATACGTGACTTCTTCGCGAAAGCCTGTGCCATCAAAAACTCTTCTACCTATGTAGACCTGCCTATTTCTGAATTTCCCGCAATCAGAAGAACTCTCCAGAGTATCTCTGGTAACTATTCTATGTATATCAAGCAACATCTTCTTTGTAATCTTATCCTCCTCTGCATATGTGGAAATTTTTTCTAGGGCCTCTTTATAGTTTAAAACTTCTTGTTTATCTTTGTTCGTGGCGACAACATCTTTGCCTTCGACTAAAGCTTCTACTTGTTTGAGAGTCAGTTTATTGCCCTCTATGGCAGTCGAAGAATGGGTGTTATGTAGAAGGGCCTGGCGCCTTAATTTTGCTTCCCATTTAGGCACTAAGTAAGCCTGTTCTATAATCTCCCGTGCTAAAGCAATGAGGGTAAGATTATTCAAAATTTTATCTGTTATGGTATATTTGGGCTTAAATGGCATGGCTTTATTATAACAAACGACAACCTAAATGACAACTAAAATGACAACTAAATTCTGCTGGCGAAGGGTGTTCTGTAGTGCGCCTATACCAATTTAACAACTAACCCTTTACCAAAAGCCAAAATGTGTTACATTTAATACCTTGATTTTGAAATTCCATTTTTAAACTATGCGTCATCCTTTTCTATACCTTTTCCTAAAACAGGATTGTTCTTTTTGTCAACGTTATAGATAAAAAGTTGGCCACAGTTTTCGCATCTACAATGATTAAGATATATCTCTTTGGAAACTTTATCTCTTCTAAATATTGTAAAATTTCTCTTTTCACAGGTCGGGCGGCTGCCCAGGGTAGTAATAGCTACCCGGGTTAAGGCAGGTATGCCTTCGGCTTCTAAATCCAAGGGAGAAACTTCTGCATATACATCGGCATATAAGAAGATTGAAATAAAGAACATAACCAAGATAGTAATTCTTGCCATCACAATTCCTTAATAAAATCGCCTGTTTTAATCTGCGCCCTTT
>CAZEQA010000157.1:0-3854 GCA_964514265.1 uncultured Planctomycetia bacterium
CTATCTATTTTTCCGACCTCTGTTAAGCGCTCTAATGCCCTATCGGCGAATTTTACTTTATCCGTATGCAATTCGCACCTTTGGGCGTGCCGCACTAAATATTCGGCTGAATAGGTTAAAGAAACCGTTAATCGTCCTTTATCGTCTCTTTTTCTGTCTAATGCAGCAGCTTTATCATAGCAGTGTGATGATTTAGCGTATTCTTCTGCTAAAGAGTAACTTTTGCCGGCTAAATCATAGTTTTTTACCGCCTCTTGCTCATTTCCTAATTCTTCGTTCAATTCGCCTGCTTCCTCAAGGTAATCACCCGAATCAGAATATTCACCCAGATAAGAACAAGCATTACCCGCTATGACTAAACTGCTTATCAGATTATCCTTTATGCCTAATTCCATTTTTGTTTTTCCAATTTGCTCAACAAGCTTTAACAATTCTCTGCCCAATTTAATACATTCTTTAGCAACTTTCAGCGCCTCACTATAGTGCCCCTTATGAAGATAAATGCGAGCCAGGAGTTTCTCAGCATAGGCTAAATGCGCTTTTGCCTCTAATATCTCCTCTATATCTTGCTTCTCTTCAGCAGCTTCTAGTAATTCTGTTAATTCTGTGCTCAACCCAATGGCTTTTTGAGCAGATTTTTCGGATTCATCTAACTGCTTTAACTGCCAAAAATACACATCGCTTCTCAGGCTCCAATCACCTGCCAGATGTTTCTTGGCATATAATATATCTTCCGGCTTTTTTTTCGCTTGAGCAACTGTCAATAATTTTCCATCCTGCTCAATAGCTCTGTCAATATACTTAATTGACTCATCAGACTCTTGCAAATTAGACGAGATATCGGCTGCCATATATAAATCTATTGCCAGAAACTTTATTCTCTCTAATACTTTTTCTAGTTTTTCTTTACTTTTAGGTGCTTCTCTGGCTGCTTTCAGTAATTCTTCATCCAATTTAACGGCTTCCTTAATATCTTCGCGTGCTTTCTCATATTCTCTTGCTAAAGCCCAAGCTTTTGCCGCAAAACTCCAATTCATTGCCTCGTGCTCCTTATTACCCAGGTCTCTATCGCATTCAGCTGCCCTACGGCAATAATAACCTGATTTAGTATAAAAATGTTTTTGTTCCTCTATTGACTTAGCACATTCGCCTGCCTTAAAATAACATCTGCTTGCCGGGGCTGCTGTCTTTCCTAAATCACTCAAACTCGCTCTTGAGCGCTTCTTTCTAAATCTGGCTTCATTCAGAATAAAAGCCCGCTCAAAGTCTTCAGCTGCTTTGATAAAATCACCGGCTTTTTCTCTGTCTTTACCTGCAAGAATCCAATTCCTTACCGCTAAACTCTCATTACCCAATTCTTCATACAATTGAGCACTGTATTCATTAAATTCAGCTGCTTTAGCGTATTGGCCTGCTTCATAATATTTATGACCCGCCCCAGCCGCATCTTTGGCGGCATTGATTTTACATTCCGTTGCCCTGATGAACTGTTTGTTTAGAAAATAGCGGTTGCCGGCAATAATTGAGTATTTAAAGGCCTCCGCAGAATCTCCTAATTCTCTGAATTGCTCAGCCTTTTTTTCTGCTTGCTGGGCTGTTTCTGTTTCTGAATAAGGAAAGGAAATAGACTTAGAAAATGTATCAGTTCTAGCCATTTTTAGGGCTATACTCTGAGTCCTATTTGCATAGCCAAAGTATTGCCGTTGGAGAGCATTTAAGGTATGGTGGAATTTGACCTGTGGAGGAAGCTTACGTCTGATTTTTCGCTCTATCTTGTTGATTTTATTAAAGAGGTCGTCTTTTATTCTCCTATCAGTAATGCAAGATAAAAGTGTGTTTAAACCTATCAGATGCCTTTGGTCGGCTATATGGCAGAAGTCGTGGGATCGAGAGACAAAATCAGAAGAGAAGTCTCCCAAGAGAGCTATTAATGGTCTTTTTGTGATGGGATTGTGAGCTAATGCTATACCAGATACATCGGCTAAGTTAAGGTAGCCTCCTTGCACAAATTCTACTTTTTCTATAATAATATCATCTCCTGAGAAGTCTTTGAGCAATGTCTTTATTGCCTCTATGATAACTTTGAGTTCGGGGTGTTCGCGAAGAACTTCATCAAGCTTTTTTACAAAATCGAGCATTATTTTTGGGGGTGCTCTTTTTCCGTGAATTACTACTCTTTCTTCCTTGCGGGACCATAATTTCTTAATCCAGGCAACAATCTTTACTCTATCCTCATCAAAATCCATTTTCTCAATCCTTATCCACTCAAAACCACCAAGCCCTGCTCCTTCTACCGTACCCTCAGCCAAAATATCCAACATCTTTGCCAAAATTACTTTGCGTTTTTCTGGAGTCTGTGTGCTTAGAGAAAGTGGACTTACGCCTGCGGCTTCTTCTGCCTTTCTTCTTGCAGAGTAAATCCTTAACCGCATATTAGCCAAAGTTTCCTCAGCCGCTATTTCCCTAAATATTTTTCTTGCTCTGGGAATATCAACAGTTTCTAACTCTAACTCAGAAACCATAGCTTCTATATATGATTCGCTTGCATATTTCACAATTTTCTTGGGCCCGACATCTTTACTCATACCTATTTTGGACGTAGTTTTTATTTTGGCTTGCTTATGTCTGACTTCCTTTCTTCTCCTATCTTTAATTAAATCGGGAGGCACAATTACCCTTTCAATATTGGGAATATCGGGAACTTGCATTAAATAAACCTTCAAACCCGAAAGGTCAAACTTTTCGCCTAGTTGCGTATTTTCTTCCCAACTAAAATTATGAATACCTTTTTTAGATCCAGGGGCTTGACCGATTGTAAAAATAATCCCTTTTGCGGGAGCCACCGTATAAGGAAGCGGATTTTCGGCCATTTTGTTCGCTACCAATAAGTACTTCCCGAGTTTTTTACGGAGTGTCCGCCGCACCACCACCCAGAATTTTTTAATAGGAGGAAATACCTTTGACTCGCATAGATAGACGCCTTCTGCAAGTTCATATTCACCTGAGGAATTATCGCTGTATTTTATTCTATCAACCTCTAAAATAAAATCTACTTCCGGACCGTAGCTCTCCATGTGAAACTCTTTTACACAGCTAAACTTTACCTTATTTTCAATAATCCTTGCCATTCTGATTTCAGATAAGAATCCCAGATAATTACGCACACTACTCCAAGAGATAGCCTCTAGCACCTTTTCGCATCCCTTCACTCCACGCTTCCTGAAATACTCGATATCCTCAAGAAATTGGCTTAAATGGGGGTTACATTCAATCACTTTATAGATTCCGAGCGCCTTACCTGAAAAAGCTATTTCACCATTTTGACCTGCCGCTGCAAATACATCCTTGAACTGCACCCCGGGAGCAAGACCCCAAAGTGGCCCACCAAGTTGCCTTACGGCTCTGGAGTGGGCTGATTCAATATTTCTGGCATTGGTTAGTAACCTGCTCAAGAATGATACATCAGCAAATCCAGGCAGCATACGCCTTCTTCTATGTGACAGCTTCACAAGGCTGCGCACAGGGTCGCGAATGTATTTGATAGCTAAATAATCCAGATACCCGTCTTTTCTACCTATGCCCGGAGTGGAATCTTTTATCTCATTTGCGATGGCGTAAATTCTGAACTTAATGATTTTTGAAAATTTCTTAAAATAGGGAGATAACTTAAATCCTTTCATCCATTTGGGTTCCATAATTATAAAAAATTTGGCTAAAATTGATTGGATATTTTAGATTTTTTATGTTGATAAACTTTTTTAATTTTTTATCGATTTCTGAGTAGATGTCGTGAAACATGTAATTTTCTATTGAAATTAGTTTCAGATTGGCTTTTTTATACAATCGTAATTTTT
>CAZEQA010000158.1:0-3805 GCA_964514265.1 uncultured Planctomycetia bacterium
TGACTTGTTAACAATTAAGTTTATTAGCGACTATTCCACAAAACCAAGTCACTTTTTTGGGGGTTTGGGATTGACGCTATGCCTTGGGGGGTTCTTAGCAGCTATTATTACAATTGTGAAGAAAATTTTATTTGGAATTTTTATTCACAAGGACCCGCTAATGCTCCTAGCGGTAATGCTTTTTTTAATCGGTGTCTTTTTTATATTAATGGGCCTTTTGGCGGAAATCATTGTTAGAATCTATTATAAAACTCAAAATAAACCTATATTTCATATAAAGGATAAAATAAACTTTTAATGTGCGGAATTTGTGGTTATATAACTGATAAAAGTGTAAAGATTGATCATAGAATATTAGAAGAAATGACAGATGCTGTTTCATATAGGGGACCAGATGATAGGGGCATTTATACTAATAGAAACTATGCAGGTATATCTGTCGGGCTCGGGCATAGGCGACTGAGTATAATTGATTTGAGCAATGATGCCCATCAGCCAATGTGTAACGAAGATAGTACCATTTGGGCTGTATTTAATGGTGAAATATATAATTTCCTTGAGTTAAAGCCATTTTTACTCAAGAGAGGACATAAATTTAAGTCAGCAAGCGATACTGAAGTTATTCTTCATCTATACGAAGAATATAAAGAAAAATGCCTTGATTATTTAAATGGTATGTTTGCCTTTGCCATATGGGATTCTACTAATAACAGTTTATTCGCGGCAAGAGATAGAATGGGAGAAAAGCCGTTTTTTTATACAAATTGTAACGGTGTCTTTTTATTTGCCTCTGAGATTAAATCAATTCTTAAATATCCTCAATTTAAAAGAGAGTTAGATTTTATATCTCTCCAAAAATATCTTGCCTATGAATATGTTCCGGCTCCCAGGTCAATATTTAAAAATGTATGGAAGTTACCAGCGGGATACTTCTTAAAGTGGAAAAACGGAAATACAAAAATAGAAAAATATTGGGATTTAAAATTGTATAGGTCCGAACAGTCATTTCATTTATCTGAAAATGAATGTGTAGATAAGATAAAGTCTTTGCTTTTAAAAGCTATAGAGCAAAGACTTATTAGCGATGTTCCTTTGGGAGTATTATTAAGCGGCGGTATCGATTCTTCAGTTATATTGGCACTTATGTGTAAGTTAAGAGATCCCCATAAGATAGATACTTTTTCTATAGGTTTTGAGGATAAATCTTTTGATGAGTCATCGTATGCAAGAAATCTTGCTGGATTTTTTAAAACGAATCATAGAGAAGAAACACTGACGCCAAACAGACTTTTTGAAATCATTCCCAGAATAACAGATTTTTTAGATGAGCCAGTAGGAGACGCATCTATAATACCAACATATCTTTTATCAGGTTTTACTAGAAGATTTGTTAAGGTAGCAATCGGCGGAGACGGTGGAGATGAGCTTTTTGCTGGTTATCCCACATTTCAGGCAGATAAAGTCATAGATCTATTTTATATACTACCGGATTCAGTAAAAAGAGGGATATTAAAAATTGTTGAGAAAACAATACCTGTTTCATACGACAATATCAGCCTTGATTTCAAAATTAAGCAATTTCTTAAGGGTGGATTTTATACAACTTTTATAAGGCATTTTGTATGGTTAGGTTCTTTTACGCCTGATATTCAAGCAAATCTACTCAAAGAATCAATTTTGAATACTCTTGATGGAGTTTATAGTGATGTTAATGAACTTTCTTATAACTATCCATCTAAGAAAAGAATTAACACCCTGCTTTATCTTTATACAAAACTTTATTTACAGAACGGTCTTCTGGCAAAGGTTGACATGGCAAGTATGTTGAATTCTCTTGAAGTAAGGTCTCCTTTTCTTGATTTAGAATTAATAAAGTTTCTTGAGACGCTTCCATATCATTTTAAAATTCGCCATCTGACAACAAAGTACATTTTAAGAAAGGGGTTTTTAGACATTTTACCTGCGTATATTTTAAAAAGGCCAAAAAAGGGATTCGGTATTCCCGTGGCAAAATGGTTCAGGAATGAGTTAAAGCAATATTTGTTGTCAAGCCTTTCTGAGAAGGAAATAAATAAGGCCGGAATTTTTAATACAAAGTTCATTCACTCATTAGTAGATGGGCATCTTTCTAATAAAAGTGACAACAGAAAACTTTTATGGACGTTGTTAATGTTTCAGGAATGGCATAAAAAATTTTTCTAATGAATAAAGATATAAGTAAAATTAATTTTAGGGCCTGGAATGAAGATATGGCAGTGAAATATAATCCAGAATATTTTCATAACTCTAGGAACATTTTTATTCGATGGATTGAGAGTAAGCGGGTTGACAAAATTATTGAGCACGCCTCTATATATAGAGGGAAAAAGGTGTTAGAAGTTGGCTGCGGTGCAGGGAATATCTTAGAAAAAATACCTTTCGATAAACTATTTGGAATTGATATTTCTGATTCTTTGCTCAGAAGAGCTAAAATAAGGTTGAATAAAAAAGCTTATCTTTCATTGGGAAATGGAGAGAAAATGCCTTTTAAGAGCAAGAGTTTTGATATGGTTATTTGTACTGAGGTTATTGAACATACAGAAAATCCCCATATATTGCTGGAAAATATTTACAATATATTAAAGTCAGATGGAAAGTTAATTATATCTATTCCCAATGAGAGACTGATTAACTTCTTAAAGAAATTATATTTTGCTTTTTTTCTACTCCAGCATAATAGTCCAAGCAAAGATTCCAGATATAAAGTGGCAAAAAGAATGGATGATGAATGGCACTTGCACGAATTCAAAATAGCTACTTTTATTAACCTGCTGGAAAAGCATTTCCAGATAAGACGAATTTACAAGATACCCTATTATTTCTTACCAATTAGATATGTAATTTCCTGTTTCAGGAGATAATTTAATGAAAATAATGTTCGTTATTCGCGATATGTCCCATATTGAACACTTGGGTGTTATGTATCTTTCTTCTATTGCAAAAGAGTTTGGCCATGAAACGTCCCTAATGGTTATTAACGAACATAACATGTTAAATGTTTTAGAAAGAGGCCTGCCTGATTTGCTGGCATTTAGCATCATGTCTGTCGATGCGGTTGTATTCAGGAATTTAGCAAAAGCAGTCAAAGAAAAATATCCTAAGCTTTTTATAGTTGCAGGAGGTCCGCATTGTACATTTAACCAGGATATCATTGATTCCTGGTGTATTGATGCGCTTATTGCAGGAGAGGGCGATATATCTTTCCAAGAACTGCTTTGCTGTTTAGAAAAAGGAACTGATTTTAGCAATATAAAAAACCTGCATACCAAGAGAAAGAATAATCCGTTAGGGAACCTTATCGAAAACCTTGATATACTGCCTGACCCCGACAGGGAATTGGTGTATTACGAAGGCGGCCATCTTAAAGATATGAATGTGAAATCTTTTATGACCTCTCGCGGATGCGTCTTTAAGTGCAGTTATTGTTTTAACAATGCCTATAACAAATTATACCGCCAAAAAGGAAAAATTGTCCGCCGGCGTTCAGTTAAGCGGGTAATTGAAGAAATCAGAAATGTTAAGAGAAGCTATCCCTTAGATTTTGTCAGGTTCGGGGATGATGTTTTTTGCTATTCAAAAGATGAGTGGCTTGAGGAGTTCGCCAGTATTTACAGCAAGGAAATCGATCTGCCATTCTACTGTCTTATCAGGCCTAACCTGATAACTGAGGAAATAGTGCGGTTGCTTAGTCAGGCAGGTTGTTTCTCAGTGAACATGTCTATTGAAACTGGCAATGAAGAATGTAGATATAAAGTTTTGAATCGCA
>CAZEQA010000159.1:0-3744 GCA_964514265.1 uncultured Planctomycetia bacterium
CGCAATCAGGCCGACACGATAATCTATACAACAGAGAAATCGCTTAAAGACTTTGGCGAAAAGATTGGCAAGGATGAAAAGGCGAAGATTGAGAAGAAGCTTGCTGAGTTAAAGGAGGCCTTAAAAGGTAAAGATACGAACAAGATTAAGGCTACTACGGAAGAGTTGATGCAGGCCTCGCATAAGTTGGCTGAGGAGATTTATAAACAGGCTCAGAGCCGGCAAAAGTCCGGACCGCAGGCGGGTCCGCAAGAGAAGGAAGGGCCAAAAAGAGAAGAGCCCAAAAAAGACAAAAAAGATGAAGACATCGTTGATGCGGATTATACCGTAGAGGACGAAGATAAACAGAAAGATAAAGAGTAGCATAGAGCATATAGTGGATAGCGTATAGTAAAACCTCTAAAACCTTTTTTGGTTTTCTAAACGCTAAACGCTAATCATACGCTAATGAGTAAACGAGATTATTACGAGATACTGGGCGTAAGTAAGAATGCCAGTGAAGATGAAATAAAACGGGCCTACCGCAGGCTCGCCCTTAAATACCATCCGGATAAAAATCCCGAAAATCATCAGGAAGCAGAGGAGAAATTTAAGGAAACATGCGAGGCCTATGAGGTCTTAAGCGACTCGCAGAAGAGGCGCACCTATGACCAATTTGGCCACGAAGGACTACGCGGGGCGTTTAAAGGTGCCGGTGGGTTTGATTGGTCGGACTTTACGCACTTTACTGACCTGGAGGATGTCGTTGATAACTTTAGCGACATCTTTAGCGGCTTTGGAATAGATTCAAGTGGCTTTGGTTTTGGTGGGTCTCGCGCACATCGCGGAGGGCCTCGACGCGGCTCAAGCTTAAGGGTAGAGGTAGAAATAACACTTCAGGAGGCAGCCAAGGGTACAGAGAAAGTCGTTCGCGTTCCCCGCTCTGAAGGTTGTCCTGTTTGCCGGGGCACAGGCGCGAAACCGGGAACAAAGAAAATTAGTTGTCCCGAATGCCAGGGCAGAGGGCAGATCCAGACCATGGGCGGCTTCTTTACAATTTCGCGTACTTGTGCACACTGCGCAGGAGAGGGCAAGATTGTTCAGACCCCTTGTAGTAAGTGCCGAGGTACCGGTAGAGTCAAGGTAGAGAGAAGGATTCATCTCAAGGTGCCTGCGGGCGTAGATACAGGCTTGAGATTGCGCATTGCTGGCGAAGGAGAGGCAGGGACAAGGGGAGGCAGACCCGGCGATCTCTATGTTGATATCTATGTTCAAACTGATGATATGTTTGAACGCCATGGCAATGACCTTGTTTGTGAAGTTCCTATAAGTTTTACCCAGGCAGCCCTGGGGGCAGAGACCGAAGTGCCCACTTTGAACGGAAAGGTTAAAATGCGAGTGCCGGCAGGTACGCAGAGCGGAAGGATCTTTCGCTTAAGAGGAAAAGGTATGCCCGATGTACATGGATACGGCCGAGGGGATGAATTGGTAAAGGTTATTGTGGAGACACCTACGGGATTAAATGCTAAACAGAGAGGCCTGCTTGAGCAATTTGCTAAAGAATGCGGCGAAAATGTAAACCCCCTTTCTCGCTCGTTTATGGAGAAAGTGAAAAGATTGTTTAAATAGAGGTGTAACATGCCCACATACGAGTATCAATGCAAAAAATGCGCCCATAAGTTTGAGGCCTTTCAGCAAATTACAGAGAAACCTCTGGAAGTTTGCCCTGAATGTATGGGTCCGCTTGTGCGTCTTATTGGAGCCGGAGCCGGCTTTATCTTTAAAGGTCCCGGTTTTTATGCCACCGATTACAGAAGCAAGGAATATAAAGAGAGACAGAGACAAGAGGGCAAGGCTTGCCCTGGCTCCAGCAATAATGGTGCCTGTAAAAAGTGCCCCCTGGATAAAGGTAAAGATGGGTAATAACTTTAGATATACCCATTTCTTAAGATTCTGGTTGCCGGTATATCTGTATGCCGGTTTGATATTTATCTATTCTTCATTATCCTCTCCGCCACCTTTGGTGCCCCCCATATTATACGGAGATAAGTTGCTTCACGCTTTCGAATATGCTATACTGGGATATCTAATTGCCCGCGCAGCAAAAAGCTCTTCATCTCTGAAATTACGCAGCCATTTTCGCGTCTTTGCTGTAGGTATAGGCATTCTCTATGGCTTAAGTGACGAGTTTCATCAATACTTTGTTCCCGGACGAGAAGTGGAAGTCTTGGATGTCTTGGCAGATGGCGCAGGCGCCTTTATCGGCCAAATCTTGTTAAAAGGATAAAATAATGCCTGATATTCGCCCTTTTCGCGGCGTTCACTATAACCCTGAGAAAATTGAAGATATTGCTAAGGTTGTCACTGAGCCCTACGATGTGATTAGCCCATCTCAACAGGCGGCCTATTACAAGCTCCACCCTTACAATATAATTCGCCTTATTTTAGGGAAACGCAAGTCCGGTGATACTGCTAAAGATAACCACTACACCAGAGCCAAAAAATATCTTACCGATTGGTTGAGGAAAGATATTTTATTACGCGACGGGAAAGAGAACATCTATATCTATGCACAGACTTTTCCTCATAACAATAAAAGAAAGACGCGCACAGGATTTATCGTTTTACTAAAATTAGAAGATTTTGCCAAAAATACTATTTTGCCTCATGAAAATACCTTTTCCAGTGCAGTCAGGGATCGCCTCGAGCTTTTACAGAAGACATCCGCTAACTTAAGCCCTATTTTCGCTATGTTTTGCGACTCGCAGGGAAAGATAAACAGGCTCTTGAGCCGCTACGAGAGAAACCATCAGCCTTATATTGTGGTTAAAAAGGACAAGGTCTTGCACAGATTATGGCGGATGAGCGCAAAAAGAGATATTGCGGCCATAAAGGGGTTACTTAAAGGGCGACAGGTCTTTATTGCCGATGGCCATCACCGCTATGAAGCAGCCTTGAATTACAAGATGCAAATGCAAAGAAAGAAAAAACGCCTCCGGAGCTTGAGCCCCTTTAATTATGTAATGACTTATTTAGTGGCTACAATTGATCCGGGCTTGACTATTCTACCCACTCACAGGGCGGTTGGAATTAAACCTTACTTCTTGCCGCAAGAGTTTGCCCGGGATTTAAAAAGCTTTTTCAAGATCCACAAGTTTCTTACATCGGATAAATTATTTTCTTATATGCAAAGAAACCGTGGCCCAGCCCGCATATTCGGCGTCTATTTAGGAAAGAATAAGTTTTATTGCTTAAAGTTAAAAAATCCAAGATACCTTAATAAATTTAAAGGCAGCAACCAGCAAGGCCTGCGTAAAGATTTAGATGTGACGATTCTACACCGTCTTGTAATCGAACACATCTTGAATATTGTCCCAACGGAAAAGAATGTCCACTATACCAGAGACAGCCAGGAAGTCATAAAATTGGTTGAGCAGGGCAAGTATCAAGCAGGCCTTTTTCTTCAACCGACTACGGTAACGCAAGTTAGAAGAGCGGCCAGAGCGGGCGAGAGGATGCCCCGCAAATCTACTTATTTTTATCCGAAGCTGCTTACAGGATTGCTAATAAATAAATTCGCACAATAATAACTTACGTTCATTAACATTCCGTAAGTTATCTGCTCATTTAAAATGACGTTATTTGGCAAAGGTAAATATACATTTGTTAAATTAATCAAAAAAAAGGATATCCCGCATGGGCTGTGGACGAAATGCCCTGACTGCGGAGAACTTATCTATAAAAAAGCCTTAAAAGAGAGCCTAA
>CAZEQA010000160.1:0-3702 GCA_964514265.1 uncultured Planctomycetia bacterium
AACCCCTTTTGCTTAGACTAAAGCTTTGCAGTAAATTTGGAACGGGGCGAGCGGAGCAATAACACCGAGCTTACTCGAAGCGTACCCTTACTGACTGAATGTGTTTCTCTAGCCTTTCTAATTCTGCAATCTTCTCAATCGGCTGTCTGACTTTCTCCAGGGCTTTCTTGGTGTAAGAAATTACATGTGACCTTTTCACAAAATCGTTTATCGAAAGCCCTGATGAAAAACGCGCTGTGCCCGTAGTAGGCAAGACATGGCTTGGTCCGGCAGCGTAATCGCCCAAAGCCACAGGTGAATAAGGGCCTAGAAATATTGCCCCGGCATTCTTTATCTTTTTGAGGATTTTACGGGGATTTTTGATCATAATCTCTAAATGCTCCGGGGCAATGCGGTTAATCAAGTCTGCTGCTTCCTGCAAATTCTTGACCACAACGATATACCCCTGGCTTACGCGCCTTTTCATTACCCGGGCCAATTTCTTGGAAGTAGTCACTAAAATAGATAGGCCTCCCGCATGCTCAAGCTGTGCCTCTAAATCACAGGCGATAAAATCAACATGGCCGAGGTCATTGGCCAAAACCACAATTTCACTAGGACCGGCCAACATATCCAAATCTACATAACCGAACACCTGTCTTTTTGCTTCACTCACATAGACATTGCCCGGCCCTACTATTTTATCTACCCGAGGTACGGTCTTAGTCCCAAAGGCCAAAGCCGCAATTGCCTGAGCTCCCCCTATTTTATATATCGCATCTACCTTCAGTAAATTTGCTATAGCCAGAATATAAGGGTCCACTGAAGCATATTTGTTAGGAGGTGCACTTAAAGTAATTTTTCCCACTCCGGCAATCTTCGCCGGTATCACAGTCATATATACTGTGGAAATCAAAGGTACTGTTCCGGCAGGAATATAAATTCCTACCTTTTCCAAAGGCGTAATCTTCTCACCCAAACTTATCCCTTCTTCTCCCTTAATCTCCCAAGAGCGCTTTATCTGTTTAGTATAAAACTTAGTTACATTATCGATAATCAGCTTAAGCGTAGTTACAAACTCTGGGCTGATATTCTGAAAGGCAGCAGATATCTCGGTCTCGCTCACTCTTAGCTGTTTAGCAGTTAATTTAACGTGGTCAAATTTTCTAGTGTATTTCAAAACTGCCTCATCGCCAAAGGTGCGCACATCCTCAATTATCTTTCTTACCTTCTCCTGAACCCTTTTTTTAGAACCTAAATCCCGATCTAATATCTTCTGCATCTTGCAGCCGGCTGCCTTAATTACTTTCATCGCTTTAGCTCCTTGTTCACAATCTCTTCCGCCCTAACTAAGGCCCTATCCAGACCTTTTGGGTTACGCCCTCCTGCCTGGGCAAAGTCAGCCCGCCCGCCACCTGAGCCATCTACATCCTGGGCAATAGTGCGAATAATCCTGGCAGCGTCTAAGCCCTGGGCACACAATTCCTTGGTTATTGCACAAACTATGAGCACCTTTTCCTCCCAAACAGAACCCAAAACGACAATAGATGAACGCGCCTTTTGTCTCAATAAATCGCTCATTAGGCGCAAAAGTCTGATATCTGCACTTTTTATTCTGCGGATAATAACTTTGGTGCCTGAGAATTCCGGTGTCTGTGTTAATATTTCATCTATTCTTAATTTAAAATTATCCAATCTTGTTTTATCTAACCTTCTATTCAACTCTTTCATTTTGCACAAAAGTTCTTCAATACGCTCAGGCAAATCCTGCGGCGACGCAGCAAATGTTTGTGCCAGTTCCTTACGCTCACTTTCTTCATATCTTAAAACCTCGAAAGCCTTCCTTGCTGTTACTGCCTCTATCCTGCGTATCCCTGAGGCCACTGAAGACTCAGCTATAATCTTAAACATCCCAATTTCTCCGGTAGAGGAGATGTGCGTGCCGCCACAAAGTTCTAAAGATATATTACCTATCTTAACTACCCTTACCTTTTCCTGATACTTTTCACCAAAAAAGGCAAGAGCACCCAGCTTTTGCGACTCCTCATAATTCATTCGTAGTACATTCAACTTTCTCTTTTCTTTAATCTGCTGACTTACCAGCTCTTCTACTCGATTTATCTCTCGTTCAGTTAAGGCCTGAAAATGGGTAAAATCAAACCTCAATTTCTCGGCGCCGACCCAGGAGCCCGACTGTCTTACATGTTCACCTAAAACTTTCCTTAAGGCTGCCTGTAAAAGATGCGTAGCTGTATGATTGCAGGCGATATCCCTACGTCTGGCTGAATCAATTTGGGCCTCTACTATATCATTAACTTTGAGTGCCCCTTTTACTACCTTTCCTAAATGAATAACCGTCTGCTCAATCTTCCGGCTATCAGAGATTTCAATCCTTACATTTTTATTCTTAATCACGCCTGCATCGCCTACTTGCCCGCCGGATTCTCCATAGAAGGGTGTGGTTTCTAAAACTATCTTTAGCTGTTCGCCCTCTGCTGCCTGTTCTAATAACTGTTCATCTTTAAATAGATTAAGTACCTTTGTTTTAGCTACATAGCTTTTATCACCGATGAATTTAGTGGGCTTAAGTTTATATTTGCTAACCAGGTTGCCCACAAACACACCGGTTCCAAAGGCAGCTCCCTGGCGAGAACTCCTACGCTGAAACTCTAACTCACGCTCAAAGCCTTCTTTATCTAATTTAAGACCACGGCTACTAACAATATTCTCCATGATTTCTAAAGGCAAGCCATAGGTATCATACAATCTAAACGCCTCTTCTGCTGGAAGTTGACTCTTCTTTTGTTTTTTAAGGCCGGCAATAATATCTTCGGCAAGCATAATTGCCCCCTCTAACGTCTTACGAAAACGTTCCTCTTCCGCCTTGACCACCTGGGCAATCTCTTCTCTTTTGCCCTCCAGCTCAGGATAGGCCGATTTCATTACCCTGCATACTATAGGCACAATCGTACACAGAAAGACCTCTTTAATTCCTAAGGCACGCCCATGCCAGACTGCCCGGCGGATTAGCTTGCGGATTACATAGCCCCGCTCGTCATTGGATGGCAAAATTCCATCAGAAATAGCAAATGTTACTGCTCGAATATGGTCGGCAATAGTATAGCATGTGCGTAGATTTGGACTACGAGCAGCTAAATTTGCAATTGCTTTAACAATCTCCTCAAAAATATCTATTTCAAAGTTACTGCGTTTGCCTTGCAACACTGCAGCCATTCTCTCTAAACCCATTCCCGTATCGATATTTTTATTGGGCAAAGGAAGTAAAATATTTTTCCCTTTACGCTCAAATTGGGTAAAAACCAGGTTCCAGGCCTCTACAAAACGGCCGCAATCGCAAGCAGGGCTGCACTCAAGGTCACCACATCCAACCTCCGACCCTTGGTCGTAAAATATTTCCGAACACGGTCCGCAAGGGCCATCCGGCCCTTCTTCTGGTGCGTTCGAGGGCCAAAAATTTTCTTTCGCCCCTAATTTAACAATCTTTTCTTCTACAACCTTAATTTTCTCTCTCCAGATTTTATACGCTTCTTCGTCTTCCCGATAAACCGAGACCCAAAATCTTTCTTTAGCTAAACCCAATTCTTTGGTTACAAATTCCCAGGCCAGACTTATCGCCTCGTCTTTAAAGTAGTCGCCGAAAGAAAAATTACCCAGCATCTCAAAAAAGGTATGATGGAAATTTGTCTTTCCGACTTTATCTAA
>CAZEQA010000161.1:0-3702 GCA_964514265.1 uncultured Planctomycetia bacterium
TGTTGACCGAATGGGGGTGGTAAGCGAAAGAGGTGAGATTATCTGGCCAGATGTGCTTATGGTCTTATTCTATCGAGAAATTTTGGTTAAATATCCAGGTGCACCTTGTCCTATTGAGGTTAAATGTTCGCAAGGTCTCTGGGAAGAGATAGAAAGATTAGGGGGTAAACCTCAGTTCTGCCGCACTGGCCATTCGTTAATCAAGGCTAAGATGAAAGAAATAAAAGCACCCTTTTGTGGTGAGATGAGCGGTCATATGTTCTTTGCTGATGACTACTTTGGATTTGACGATGCCATCTATGCCACTCTGCGCTTA
This sequence comes from uncultured Planctomycetia bacterium, assembly GCA_964514265.1. GTDB lineage: Bacteria > Omnitrophota > Gorgyraeia > JAFGHF01 > JAFGHF01 > CAZEQA01. The sequence goes on from CAZEQA010000161.1 coordinate 317, forward strand.
CTCAGGATTTTATCCGAGACCAATAAAAGTCTTAGTGAATTACTGAAGGACATACCCAGATATTATAGCACTCCAGAGATAAGGATAGACTGCCCTGATTCCAAGAAAGATAAAGTTGTAGCTGAAATATCAAAATATTTTAACTCCAAATACTCCTGCATTAATATAGATGGAGTGAGAGTTCTGTTTAGCAATGGCTGGGGCCTGCTCAGAAAATCTAACACCTCAGCTAAACTTATCTTAAGATTTGAGGCCAGCACAGAAAAAAAGTTAGAAGAGATTAAGGACATGTTCCTGGAGAGACTTAAGAAGTATCCCCAGGTAGATTTTAAGGAACTTAGCAGATAATTGTTATGGAAGGAGGCTATAAGGATGAGAATTGCGATGATGAGTGCCTGGAACACAGATAGTGGAGTAGCTGTGCATGCAGAACCATTGGGCAGGGCCTGGATTAAGATGGGACACAAGTTAACTGTATTTACTTTCACAAAGGATGATTTCCATGGAGAAGGATTTACTGGCGAAGATGAAGATTACGTTATCAGGTGTGTTGGCACTCAAGAGCAGACCAACTACTTAGACCCCCGGCCTATTTTAACCTCAGACTTTGATATCTTCGTAGTTCAGGACTTACGTATGCTTCCAGTAGATAACTTAGCCAAGATATTTCCCTTGATTAAAAATCGGGCCAGGACAATACATATAGTCCATGAAAATAAATTGCCTGAAGATGCCTGGTTTTATCAATTCGACTGGGACAAGGTAGTCTATTTCGACCAGAGGCAGGAATTCCTGAAAGAGATCTATCCCGAGGCTGAACTTATCCCTTTTCCTTGTTTTCAAATAAGAAAGGGGGATAAGCTTGAGGCAAGAAAGAAGTTAGAGCTTCCCCTGGATAAGAAAATCATCTACTCCTTTGGCCAGCGCGGCTATCATTCCTATCTGCGAAACTTACCTGAGGAGATTAAAGATGAGGCAGTGCTTCTGCATGTTGTTTCCAAAGAATACCAGATGCTTGAAGAGGAATCTCCTCCCGATTGGATGATTGTTAGAAGAGAAGATGTCTTATCTCGCCAGAGATTTAATGACTATCTCTTTGCCTCGGATGCAGCTATTTTTCATAAGTTCCAGAGCCGTTATCATGCTGTTGTTTCCTCTACAGTTTTTCAGGCCTTGGGTTGTAGTTGCCCAATCTTTGTCCCCCAGCAATCGGATTTCTTTCATCCTCTGCAGAATGAGCTTATACGTTACGGAGATGCCGAGGAATTAAATAAAAAGCTGCTCGAATTACTTAAAGACGAAGGGGCATATAAAAGAATTAAAGATGCCGCAGAAGGGTTTGTGTTAATGAATTCTCCAGAGAAGATAGCCAAAAGATATATAGGGCTATTTACTGAGGCCTTAAGAGCTAGATAATGCGAAAGAAAAATTTTATCATCGGGCCATTTGTGGATTATCCAAACAACCCAATTTTAGCTCCGGGTAAAGGTTTTACATCAAAGGGTATATATAATCCTACAGCGATTAAAGAAGAGACAAATTTTTTTATGCTCCTTAGGGCTGAAGGAGGAAACGCTTTAACGGGAAAGATAGGTTTTGCCAGAAGTGGCAACGGCATCCAATTTAGTCTGCACCCTGAAGCGGTATTAGTGCCTTCCGCGGATTTCGACAAGTTTGGCTGCGAAGACCCAAGAGTGGTGAAATTTAAGGATACGTATTTTCTCACTTATGTGGGAAATAGTGGAAGGTATAATGTGGGAAATATATGTTTAGCCACCTCATGTGACCTTTTACATTGGAAAAAACACGGTCAAATTCTACAACCAAAGCCAGGAAGATGGGATAGTAGCCAGATAAAGGCCGGGGCTATTCTTCCAGAGAAGATAAATGGAAAATACATTATGTATTTTATGGGAGAGGAAAAACCCTGGAAAACAGCCATTGGAATAGCTTATTCAAAGGACCTTTTTCACTGGTATGAACCACAGGATGAACCAGTAGTGGTGCCTCGCAAAGGTTATTTTGATTATCGGGGGGTAGAACCGGGCCCCAATCCTATTGTAACCAAAGAAGGTATCTTGCTTATTTATAACGGCTGGGGAAGAGATAGTATCTATAAGCCGGGTGGAATATTATTCTCTATAGATAAACCGGCAAAGATTATTAAGAGAGCAGATAAACCAATATTCTTGCCTTCCCGTAATTACGGGAAAAAGTTTCGCACAGGTAATCATACAGTTGCTGAAGGACTCATCAGGCATGGGAATATGTGGCTTCTCTACTACGGAGCAGCGGATAGACTTACTTGTCTGGCCACATATAAGAGGGGGGCGAAATGAGACTAAAACGTTACCGGGGCAACCCAATCTTAAAGCCCAAAGTAGAGAATGAATGGGAATCAAGGCTTGTCTTTAATCCTGCAGCTATCTACAGTAATGGCTTATTTCATTTGTTCTACCGGGCTATGGGGGTAGATAATATTTCTAGAATTGGCTATGGAGTAAGTTTAGATGGGATTAATTTCTCTCGATTGGATAAACCCGTTTTTATTCCCGAAGGTAGATTAGAGACCGGAGGTTGTGAAGACCCCAGGGTCATCAGGCTTGAAGATAGGTTTTATATGACCTACACCGCCTATTCGGAAGTCGGGGTAAGAGTGGCATTGGCTTCTACAGCGAATTTTATTACCTGGGAGAGGTTGGGAGTAATATTGCCCGATATAGATAATAAAGATGCGGTTCTCTTTCCAGAAAAGATTGAGGGTAAGTATGTAATGTTTCATCGGCCGATGGATGAAAAGCCCTTAAGTATCTGGATTGCTTATTCAGATGATTTAGTCAATTGGAATGGCCACAAGAAAGTTATGACACCAAAGGCCGGAAATTGGGATGGGGTAACCATTGGCGCAAGCTGTCCACCTTTAAAGACAGAAAAAGGCTGGTTGCTTATCTATCACGGAGTGGATGAAGATGGGATATATCGATTGGGAGTAGCATTATTTGATTTAAAAGACCCCTGGACGCTATTACATAGACACCCTGAGCCAATCCTCCAACCCCAAGAGGATTACGAACTACGCGGAGAGGTGCACGAGGTAGTATTTGGTTGTGGCGCCTGTGAAGTTGAGGGCACCTATTTCGTCTATTACGGTGCGGCGGACAGGGTAATTTGTGTAGCCACTATAGAAAAAGAAGAATTGTTGAAGCTTTTTAATGGTATAGGAAAGTATAAAACACTTTCCTAACCACTGAAAATCGCTAAAAGGTCATTGCTGAAGGCGATTTTCTTGCTAAGGAAAGACCAAAATGAATATAACAATGATGAGTCGTTGGAATATTCCCTGTGGAGTCTCTACCCATGCAGAACTTCTGGGCAGGGCATTAGTT
>CAZEQA010000162.1:0-3689 GCA_964514265.1 uncultured Planctomycetia bacterium
CTCTTCCGGAAAAGTTAGGTCCTTAATGAGCGGTGTTAAAGAGAGTGAGGTAAAGGAGAAGCCCCAGCAAAGTGAGACACTTCCCCAAGAAACAGAACAATCCGCGCAATAGACATTTCAAGACATAAGATGATGAAGAGGAGACCGCTGGAGGCGGTATTTTTTTTATTGCTTTTTTTATTAAATCCTTGGGCTTGGGCCGAGGAAACTGTCCCCACTTTTGGTGATGCCATAGTTACCGGTTCAATCGGCGATGCCCGCACTTTAGTGCCGATTCTCGCTTCTGATTCTGCCTCCGGAGATATCTGCGGCCTGGTCTTTAACGGCTTGGTCAAATACGATAAAGATATTAACCTAATCGGGGATTTGGCAAAAGACTGGGAGGTGCAGGATAACGGATTAGTAATTATCTTTCACCTGCGCAAAGACGTAAGGTGGCAGGACGGCCGGCCTTTCACGGCCCGGGATGTAGAGTTTACCTACCGCAAACTCATTGACCCCCGGGTAAAAACCCCTTACAGCGGAGACTTTGAAAAGGTAAAGACCCTGGAAGTCCCGGATGATTACACTGTTAAACTCACATACAAAGAGTCCTTTTCTCCGGGCCTGGCCAGCTGGGGTATGTCGGTAATGCCTAAACATCTTCTGGAGAAAGAAGATTTAAACAACACCTCTTTTTCCCGTAGCCCTGTTGGCACAGGACCTTATAAATTCAAACTCTGGAAGACCGCTGAGAAGATTGAACTTCTCTCCAATCACGACTATTTCGAAGGCCGGCCTTATATTGACCGCTATATTTACAGGGTGATACCGGACCAGGCAACGATGTTTTTGGAGCTCAGGGCTCGGGGAGTTGATTTTGTTGGCCTCACGCCTCTTCAATATCAAAGGCAGACCGAAAGCAAATTTTTTAAGGAAAACTTTCAAAAATTCCGTTACCCCAGTTTTGGCTACACCTATCTCGGTTTTAATTTATTAAACCCCAAATTCCAGGATAAACGGGTAAGGCAGGCAATAAATTGCGCTATCGACAAACAGGAGATTATCGAAGGGGTGCTTCTGGGTTTAGGCCGGATTTGCACCGGGCCATTTCCCCCTGAATCCTGGGCCTATAATAAAGACGTCCAAGCCGCATCTTTTAATCCTCAGAAGGCCAAGGAGTTGCTTAGGTCGCTGGGCTGGGAGGATAGAGACGGCGATGGCTGGTTAGATAAGGAAGGCCAGCGCTTTGAGTTTACAATTACTACCAATCAGGGCAACCAGCAGCGGAAGATGTGCGCGGAGATTATCCAGAGGCGGCTGGCCGAAATCGGCATCAAAGTAAAGATTAAGGTTATTGAGTGGAGTTCCTTCATCAGCGAATTTATTGACCAGAAAAAGTTCGATGCGGTAATTTTGGGCTGGGCCCTTTCCCGCGACCCGGACTGCTTTGACATCTGGCACTCCTCAAAGACAAAAGAAGGAGAGTTTAATTTTATCAGTTACAGCAATTTAGAGCTGGATAAACTCCTGGAAGAAGGAAGAAGGACCTTTAATCAAGAAGAGAGAAAATTAATCTACCACAAGGTCCACAAGATTCTTTACGATGAGCAGCCGTATATGTTTTTATATGTGCCCGATGCTCTTCCAATCGTGCATAAGCGTTTTCGCGGCATCAGCCCCGCTCCCTTAGGGATTGGCTACAATTTTATTAAGTGGTATGTGCCCAGACACGAGCAGCGATATACAAGATGAAAAACAAAAAGAAAACAAAAAAGGGTCAGGCGCTTTTTTATGGGTAGTTACATTGTAAGAAGACTTTTGGCGATGATTCCGATGGTTCTGGGGATTACCATTATCACCTTTAGCGTAATCCATCTTGCCCCGGGGAAGCCTACGGACATGTTGACCCAGATGAATCCCAAGATATCTGCCCAGGCAAGAGAAAGATTGGAAAAATTATACGGCTTAGATAAGCCCATATATATTCAATATGTTGATTGGTTAAAGCGGCTGGTGAGGTTAGATTTTGGCCGTTCCTTTGTAGACGACCGCAAGGTCTCCGAGAAGATCAGGGAAAGGATTCCGATTACTCTTCTAATCAATGCCCTGTCAATCTTTCTTATTTTGATAGTAGCCATACCCATAGGGGTAATCGCGGCAGTAAAGCGGGGAACGTTGTTTGATAAGGCGACAACCGTTTTTGTCTTTCTGGGATTTGCCACGCCCTCTTTTTGGCTGGCGCTTTTACTGATGCTTCTTTTTGGCGTGCATTTGGGGTGGCTGCCGCTTTCGGGGATTAAGTCCTTAGAATTTGATAAGTTCTTTTTATGGGAAAAGGTCTGGGACGTCTCCCGCCATCTTATACTTCCGGTGTTTATCTCTGCTTTCGGAGGCCTGGCCGGCCTTTCCCGGTATATGCGCAGTAATATGTTAGGCGTGATAAATCAGGATTACATTCGCACAGCCCGGGCGAAAGGCCTGCCGGAGAGGCAGGTCATCTTTAAGCACGCCTTACGTAATGCCATTTTACCTGTAGTGACTATTCTGGGCCTCTCGGTTCCGGGATTAATCGGCGGCAGCGTAATCTTTGAATCTATTTTTGCTATCCCCGGAATGGGCCGGCTGTTTTACGATTCGGTAATGGCCAGGGACTATCCTGTGATTATGGGGATATTGGTAATCGGGGCTGCGCTTACACTGTTAGGAAACTTTTTAGCCGATATATCTTACAGTTATGTTGACCCGCGCATCAGGGTAGAGAAAACATGAATAAATTAGCCCTATTTGGATTTTGTATAGTGGTCTTTTTTGCCGCCTTAGCTGTATTTGCCCCTTTTATTGCTCCCTCCGACCCTAACCAGATAGATATCAAAAATATCTTGAGCGCCCCTACCCCTGAGCATCTTTTAGGCACCGACCAGTTGGGCCGGGACCTGTTCAGCCGGATGGTTTATGGTTCGCGGATATCTTTATCTATCGGTTTTATTGCTGTGGGCATTGCTACTTTTATCGGCATTGCCTTAGGGTCCATTGCCGGTTATTACGGAGGAAAGCTCGATAGCCTAATTATGCGCTTTATCGATATAATGCTTTGTTTTCCCACCTTCTTTTTAATTCTGGCGGTAATTGCGCTGCTTGAGCCGAGCATCTTTAATATTATGGCAGTTATCGGCCTGACCAGCTGGATGGGGGTGGCGCGTTTAATCCGGGCAGAAATTTTAAGTTTGAAAGAACGGGAGTTTATCGAGGCAGCGCGGGCTTGCGGGGCGGGCGACTTCCGTATCGTCAGCCGGCACTTAATTCCCAACGCCATCGCCCCGGTTTTAGTTAGCGCTACTTTGGGCGTGGCAGCAGCGATTTTGGTGGAATCGGCGTTGAGTTTCTTAGGCATTGGCGTGCAACCGCCTACGCCGAGCTGGGGGAATATCCTTATCGACGGAAAGGCCACTTTAGGCGTGGCCTGGTGGCTGACCTTATTTCCCGGCCTGGCAATTTTACTTACAGTTTTAGGATATAATCTCCTGGGAGAGGGCTTGAGGGACGCGCTGGGCCCGAAAAGGGGAGCCATATAAAATTGTGTAATGCGTAAAGCGTAAAGTGTAATGTGTAATGAATGAATTATTAGAAATAAAGGATTTAAGGACGTATTTTTATCAGGATAGCCTCGTGGTTAAGGCGGTAGATGGGGTGGGCCTTAAAATTTCCCC
>CAZEQA010000163.1:0-418 GCA_964514265.1 uncultured Planctomycetia bacterium
ACTCCCTTCGGTCGCAGTGTTAACCTTAACAGATGGGGATGAGGAAGGTTAAAAATAATTGAGGGGAAGAGGAAAGACCACCTCCATGTCCTGGTATGTCTACATCATTCAATGCAAAGATTCTAAACTCTACACCGGCATTACTAACAATCTAAAGCGCAGGATTAAGGCCCACAATAATGGATCTGGATGCAGGTTTACCAAATGCAGAAGGCCAGTGAAATTATTGCATAGCGAGGAATGTTTGAGTAGGCCTGAGGCATTGAGTAGAGAGGCGGGGATAAAGAGGCTATCGAGAGAGAAGAAATTGCAGTTGATTAAAGCGCCTAAGGAATAAAAAGAGAGGGGGAAGAGAATAGCGGATGGATAAAATTGACTGTCGTAAATGCCCGTGGCCTATGAGTTGTTGCCAAGAAGG
>CAZEQA010000163.1:428-3464 GCA_964514265.1 uncultured Planctomycetia bacterium
GGTGTCAATTGATTTAGAGGAAGCTAAGAAGATATTATCTCTTGGATTATCAGGGGAGTTCTTTCATTTAGAGAAAGACAAAGATTTTCCTTCCGGGTATAGAATTGATACAAGTTATGGCGACAATCCTTGCACCTTTCTGACCAAGGACGGCCTATGTTCTATTCACAAAGTTGATTATGATTTAAAGCCGACTCCTTGTAAAGAATTTCCAATTGATGAAGATGGTATAATTTCGTCTGATGCAAAAAGAATATGTATATTGTATAGACAAAATAGAGTTAAAAAGGGATAAGAATGACCTGCGCAATCTATATAAGAGACAACCAGTACGCTTAGCAATGTCTTTGACTTCTTCACAAATTAAAAAAAGCGCCAGGCCCCTTTTATGAAAAGGATAAGACTTGTTAAAGGAGATATAACCGAGCTTGCAGTTGATGCCATTATAAATGCCGCTAATGCACATTTACAGATGGGAGGCGGTGTGGCTGGAGCGATTTTAAGGAAAGGCGGCCAATCCATCCAGGATGAATGCGATAAAATAGGTTTTACTCCCGTGGGGCAGGCAGCTTTAACTGGTGGCGGAAATTTAAAGGCAAAGTATGTTATTCATGCTGTGGGGCCAAGGATGGGAGAAGGCGATGAAGACAATAAACTCCTCGGCGCTACACTGGATAGCCTGAAGATAGCCCAACAAAGGCAGTTGCGCACAATAGCCTTCCCGGCTATATCTACGGGCATCTTTGGATATCCTTTAGACAGATGCGCCAAGATTATGCTTACAGTCACTAAGGAATTCCTTGCTAAAAATAGTATTCCCAGAGAAGTGATATTTTGCCTTTACGATGATAAAGCTTACCGGATCTTTGAATCAGTATTAAATAATTAAAGGGTATCCAAGCGGAAAAGGGGCCTGGCCCCTTTTTATGACCCCTTTTTAAATAGTGGGATTGGCGAAAGAGAATGAAGGCATACACTGAATATTTATGGTTTAATACCAAAGATAAAAGAGAATTTGTCAATATAACGGCGCAGGTTGAGAAATGTGTGAAAAAAAGCGGCGTAAAAGAAGGTTTATGCCTGGTCAATCCAATGCATATCACCGCCAGCGTCTTTATTAACGATGATGAATCCGGTCTGCATCAGGATTTTGAAAAATGGCTTGAGCAGTTGGCCCCCCATAGTCCTATTTCGCAATACAAACACAACCTCACCGGAGAAGATAACGCCGATGCACATTTAAAAAGGACAATAATGAACCGTGAGGTTGTAGTAGCTATAACTAAAGGCGAGCTTGATTTCGGGCCCTGGGAGCAGATTTTCTATGGTGAATTTGACGGCCAGCGCCGAAAAAGGGTACTGGTAAAAATTCTAGGCGAATAACCAATCAAAAAATGCATCGTCATTGTTCCGATCCTTTTGCGGATTTTTTCATCCGCTTTTAAAAAATATTAAATATTGAGTAGATTGAGAGGCCGTTTCTTATGCAAAAGCTACGATATGAACTCGATCCTCACAATCGATTAATCGTTTCAGAAACCGGCGCGAAATCTGATCTTACCCGGTTCCGCAGAATTTTTGATGGAAGTTTTAAAACCGGCCCCGGTAATTCCTTAATATACCATATAAAAACGCCCATGCAGGGTGTTACACCTGATCTTAAGGCGCCCCACCAGGTAAAGCTCAGAGGTAAATGGTCCCTAACCAAAAATCACGACTTAAGGCTAACGCTGGATAAATGGCGCAGGCAAATACCAGGGGATGAGCTTACCTTACAGGGACAGATAGTGTCCGCCAATGCAAATTCGATCTCTTTTGCCATCACCACAAGGTCAGAGAAAGACCTGGAGACAAAAGATATCCTCAAACTTGAGGGCAGGTGGCAGGTGGATAAGCATAATCGCCTTACCTTTAGAGTTAAAAAAGGCGAAGGCAGGCACGATACCTTAACCTTTGATGGCATCTGGGAGGTTGATAAGAAGCACCGGATAATCTATCGATGGGAAAAGGCCCAACTGATACGCAAAAGAACTCTAAAGAAGACCATAATTTTTGAAGGCCATTGGGATATAGCCAGGCGAAACAGGCTATCTTATGAGATAAGCCGGCAGGCAAAATCAGCATTTGAGTTTCGGACAGAGATAGGTGTATTAGATAAAAATTATATAAAATACAGAATAGGCATAGGTGTTTCTAATAAAAAACAGCCCATCAGGCGTGTCATAACCTTATTTGGCAAATGGAAGATAAAGCGAAACGTCGGCCTATTATTCGAAATAGAGTACGAAAAGGGCAAAGCCAAAGCTATTGTATTTGGCGCTGACGCTAAGTTGGCTAAACAAGACAAAGTCGAATTCAAACTTAAGAATGAGTTCAAGAAAGACTTAGGCCTAGAGCTTAAATTATCAAGAAAATTACTCCGAGGCGATGGCGAAGCCTTCCTCAAGCTCCTTAAATCTAAGGAAGAAGCTAGCATCTATGTAGGTACTGCATGGAGATGGTAAAATATCTTGGGGCTGTTTGTTTTTAGTTGGCACTTCGGGCAGCCTTATGTTAAAATATTAGCTGCCCTCAGTGTTAACCTTAGCAAGCAGAACGAGGAAGGTTAAATATAATAAGGCAATATGCAATTCAGTGTAAGTAAGGCCAAAGAGCAGGCGTTAAGGGTAAAGATGGAAAGGTTGGGAATCCGCGAGGACGACCTTAGGGAGAAATTTATCCGTTCTAGCGGCAAGGGCGGGCAGAAGGTTAATAAGACATCCACCTGCGTCTACCTGAAGCACAGGCCCAGCGGCATAGAGGTAAAGTGCCAGAAGGAGCGCTCCCAGGCCTTGAATAGGTTCCTGGCAAGAAGGATTCTTGCCAGGAAAATAGAAACGCGCATATTGGGAAGGCTCTCAGAGGAAAGAAAAAGAATAGAGAAAATAAGGAGGCAGAAACGCAGGCGCTCTAAGCGGGCGAAAGAGAAAATGCTAAAAGACAAGAGAAAAAGGGCCGAGAAGATCAGGATGCGTAAGCTAGAGGATATATAGAGAT
>CAZEQA010000163.1:3474-3681 GCA_964514265.1 uncultured Planctomycetia bacterium
CAGGCAAAGAGGCTGAAAGTAAAGGATACAAAGGTTATTTCCGCAAAAAGCATAGTGAATGCGGAATAGATGTATACAGCACTGTCCGGGCAAATGGACTTCCGATACAAGTCTTAAAAACTACTTCCTGCAAAGGGAATTATTATGGCGTAGTGCTTATTGAATGAGGAGGTTAGGTAATGCCTGGAGAAAAGATTACAAGAAGAC
>CAZEQA010000164.1:0-3653 GCA_964514265.1 uncultured Planctomycetia bacterium
GGGGTGTTGAAGACAATTCTGGAGAAGTCTCTGGTGCGGATTAGCGGGCGAAAGAAAATTCCCGGCCGGCCTTTTCTCTATAGTAGCACAAAGCAATTTCTGGAATTTTTTGCTTTGCAATCCTTAGAGGAACTTCCCAAATTAGAGGAATTTGAAGATATTGACCTTGCATTTCAGAACCTAGAGGAAGCTAAGCTAAAAGAACACCCCAAAGGCAACACCCAAGACAGTAGCGGAGGTAAAGAAGATGGAGAAAATAAAGGAATCGCGCAAGAGGATAGACCGGATTGATAGCAATATCTTGCGTCTCTTAAATGAACGGGCAAGAATAATACTGCAGATAGGAAGCATAAAGTCAAAGAATGCTAAACCGAGTTTTTCTCCTTATCGCGAAGCCCAGGTTTATGATAGCCTGCTGGCGGCAAACAAAGGCCCGCTAAGTAATAATACGGTCAAAGCAATATATAGAGAGATAATGTCGGGCTCTCTTTCACTGCAGAATCCTCCCAGGATAGCTTATCTTGGCCCGAAGACGACATTCACCCATATAGCCGCCCTGAATAAATTTGGCAGGTCTCTGGATTATCTTGAGGCCGGCAGCATTGCCGATGTGTTTACTGAGGTTGAGCGCGGCAGGGCCGATTACGGCGTAGTGCCTATCGAGAATTCTACGGAAGGAGCAGTAAACTATACGCTGGATATATTCATCGATTCCGACTTGAAAATTTGTTCAGAATTATATCTTCCGATCGAGCACAATCTCTTAAGCTTGGGAAAACTTAGTTCGATAAAGCGGGTCTATTCGCACCAACAGGTCTTGGCCCAGTGCAGGATTTGGCTGGAGACACACCTGCCCGGGGCAGAACTGATTCCGGTTGCCAATACGGCTCTTGCCGCAGAGCGCGTAAGGCATCTTAAAGTAGATATAAAAGTCGGCGCTGCGATTGCCAGCAGGTTGGCAGCGGAGAGGTGCGGTTTAAAGATTCTGGCCTCTTCAATTGAGGATTCTTCCCACAACATTACACGCTTCTTAATAATAGGGAAGCACGAAGCCGAACCCTCCGGAAACGATAAGACATCAATAGTGTTTTCGATGAAAGACCGTTCCGGCGCCTTGCATGATGTGCTGAGACCATTTAAGAGAAGTAAGATAAATCTGACAAAAATAGAATCCCGTCCATCTAAAAAGAAGGCCTGGAAGTATTACTTTTTCGTGGATATGGACGGCCATATTAAAAATAAGAAGGTTAAAAGGGCCTTGAAACAACTTGAGAAGAATTGCACTTACTTAAAGATATTAGGTTCGTATCCTGCAGAGGTATAAATGTTAGCAAGAAAAAGTATCTTAACAATAAAACCCTATAGCCCGGGCAGGCCCATAGAAGAGGTTAAGCGCCAGTTGCATCTAAAAAGAGTGATAAAACTCGCCTCTAATGAGAATGCCTTAGGCCCCTCACCTCGTGCGCTGCAGGCCATCAAAGGGGCATTAGGGAAAATAAACCGCTATCCTGACGGAGATTGTTTCTATTTAAAAAGGAAGCTTGCCAAGAGACTTAGGTTATCTGCAAAGAATCTAATCTTTGGTTGCGGTTCTGATGAGATTATCGGGCTGGCCATTCGAGCCTTTGTAGATAAGGGCGATGAAGTAATTATTGCCCGGCCGACATTCTTAATTTATGAACTGGTCTCAAGAATAGCCGGCGCAAAAATAAAGCCTATCCCCCTTAAAGATTTTCGCTATGACCTTGAAGCAATGAAAAAGGCCGTAAGCGCGAGAACTAAAATTATCTTTATCGCTAATCCCGATAACCCCGCGGGTACCTATGTAAACAAAAAAGAGGTAGAGGAATTTATGCGGGGATTGCCTCGCGATTTAATCGTCTATTTTGATGAGGCCTATTATGAGCTGGTGGATAAAAAGGATTTTCCTCAAACCTTAAAATATCTAAACAGCCGCAATGTAATTATTACGCGCACATTTTCTAAGGCCTTCGGTTTAAGCGGGTTAAGAATCGGCTATGGTATTTCTCGGCCCCAGATTATTAATTATATGAATAGAGTAAGAGACCCCTTTAATGTAAATAGTCTCGCCCAGGCGGCTGCCTTTTCTGCCCTGGATGATAGGGTGCATTTCTTGCGTACACTAAAAGCTCTTAAGAAAGGCAAGAGTTATCTTTACAAAAATTTGCAAAGCTTGGGTCTCTCTTACGTAGAGAGCGTAACCAACTTTATTCTGATAAATGTGGGCTCATCTGCCCAAAAGATTTATCAAAAGTTATTGAGAAAAGGCGTGATTGTCCGTGATATGCGGGCTTGGGGGATGAGTAATTTTATCCGGGTTACCGTAGGCACAATGCCGGAGAATAGACTGTTTATTAAGGAGTTAAGAAAAGCAATTAATAAATAAAGGATTAGCGTATATTTATTAGTGTATAGCGTGTAGCGTATAGAAAAAACCAGGGATTTTAACTAAACGCTAAACGCTATTCGCTAAACGCTAAATGATGTTGTCTAAGGAGGCAAGCATGATAATCGTATTACGGCCCGATGCTACGAAGCAACAAACCGACTATATTATAGAAAGGGTGAAGAAGTTAGGGCTTAAACCCTGGGTCTCTAAAGGCGTGGAAAGGACAATTATCGGTGTCATCGGCGAAGAGGATGTCCTGCGCATTCAACCCTTAGAGGTCTTTCCCGGGGTGGAGAAAGTAATGCCCATTTTAACACCCTATAAACTTGTCTCTCGCAATTTTAAAAAAGAGGACAGTTACATTAAGATCGGCAAGGGCCTTGTTGTAGGGGATAAACAAATTATTGTGATGGCCGGACCCTGTTCTGTAGAGAACGAAAAACTCCTTGTGCAGATTGCCAAGAAAGTAAAGGAGGCAGGGGCTACGGTGTTAAGGGGCGGGGCGTTTAAGCCTCGCAGCTCTCCTTATAGTTTCCAGGGGTTAGGAGAAAAGGGCTTAAAGTATCTGGCCCAGGCTAAAAGTGAGACCGGTCTGCTTATTGTTACCGAACTTATGGATACCCGTGATATGGCTTTAGTAGAAAAATATGCTGATATAATTCAGATCGGGGCCAGGAACATGCAGAATTTTAACTTGTTGAAGATGGTTGGCAAGTCTGGTAAACCCGTGCTTTTAAAAAGAGGTATGTCTTCAACAATTAAGGAACTGCTTATGTCTGCTGAATATATACTCTCTGAAGGTAATTTCAATGTGATTCTTTGTGAAAGAGGCATCCGCACTTTTGAAGACTACACCCGTTTTACCTTGGATATTAGTGCTGTGCCGGTAATCGAATCGTTAAGCCACCTCCCCGTCATCGTTGACCCCAGCCACGCCACAGGAAAGTGGGGGCTGGTAGCCTCTTGCTCAAAGGCTGGAATTGCTGCAGGATGCGACGGATTGTTAATCGAGGTTCATCCTAATCCCGAAGAGGCCCTTTCTGATGGAGCTCAATCGCTTCTACCGGAGAACTTTAGCAGTTTGATGCAGGAGTTGAAGAAAGTCGCCCAAGCTGTAGGGAGAAAAATATAACCTTGGCCTTATGGGCAGGTTCCATCCCAATTATTAGCAAAAGTTAAAGAACCTGACCAAAGAAGCAGCGAGCGCAATGCCATATAGCTTAAAGCCAAAAAGGAACTAGTA
>CAZEQA010000165.1:0-3623 GCA_964514265.1 uncultured Planctomycetia bacterium
ATCCTTTACTTCAGCAACACCTGGAACGATTATGAGCAATACAAAAATAACCGATAAAGGCAGAATAATTCTATAGATTCCTACTCTCCTTATTTCATTGGTATTTAGCTCCTTTAATTTGAATAAATTGTTTAGCATGGACCAAAAATTTTCCTACATCTTTTCTCAATCTTGCAAAAGATTAAACTTGCAGCAATTATCTTTATAGTGTCGCCGGGGATAAATGGAAAAAGGCCCATCCTTAAGGCCTGAGAAAACCTGCATTTTAAAAAAAGGCTTAAGCCCAAAAACCCGAAAAGATAAATGCCTATTAAGGAACCTACAATCATCACAAAAATTACCCGGGCCAAATTTTGGTGATTTCCTGGATGAATCATCTTGCCCACCACCCAGCTGGATATAATAAAGCCAATAATATATCCTCCCGTAGGACCAAAAAGGTAAGCTGCCCCTGCATTAGCCCCGGAAAAAATTGGCAAACCGATTAATCCTAAGGAAAGATAGCCTACCTGGCTAGCCGCTCCCCATTTTTTCCCCAACACTGCTCCGGAAAGCAAAACAAAAAAGGTCTGCAAGGTAATGGGCACCGGAGTGAAAGGCAAAGGAATCCGTACATATGCCCCTAAGGCAGTTAAAATAATAAAAGAAGAAAGGGCAAATATCTTTGCCGAGGTTCCCTCAACAATAGTTTCTCTCTTTAAAATATCCCGGGAGAGCTGTAAGGCCTTCATATCAAGGTTGTTTTCCTAATTCAATCACCTTTTCAAAACAGTCAAGGGCTTCGGAATAGAGGCCGCGCTGAAAACATTCCTTACCTTTTTCGTAAAGTTGCTTAATCTCTTCCAGCCCTTCCTTTTCTTTCTCCTCTTCCATCAACTCTACTGATGTCTTCCTTAAGAAGTACGCCGTTTCTTTTTCTTCTTCTTTCTTTTCTTTAACCTGCAACCCTTTTTGCCTTTGTTTTTCGATGGCCTTTTGGCATATACTGATATACTTTTCTACAGATTGATATTCAGGATCAATGAGAAGCACCTTGTTAAACTCTTCAATCGCCCGCTGATAACGCCTACAAAAATAGTGTATTTTGCCCCGGCTAAGATGACGGTGAAGTTCCTGTCTTCTCTCCCACGCAAGATGTTTCTGCTCTTTTCTTAACCGGGCCTGTTCCTTCTTAAGAAGCTCCTCTTCCTGGCGTTTGGCCTTGGCTTCGCGTTTTAGGCGAAGTTTTTCTTCTTTGGCCTCGCGGGCCTGTTCTTTCCTGAGGCGTTTTTCTTCACGGCGCTTGGCTTTGGTTTCCTGTTTTAAGCGGCGCTTTTCTTCTTTTTCGGCTTTAAGGCGTATCCACTCTTCCTCTTGAGCTTCTATTTTAGCTTGCTTACTTAATTCGGCCTGTGCATGTTTTAAAGTTTCCTCCTTGGCTTCCTGTTTTAGACGAAGTTTTTCTTCTTGGCGTTTGGCCTCGGCTTCGCGCTTTAGGCGGGGCTTCTCTTCTTCGGCCTTGTCTTTCTGTTCCTTCTGCGCCTCGTCAGTCTCGACCCGATGTCTTTTAAAGGAATCTAAAGTCTCTTCTATGCTTTGTTCTTTTCCTCGTTCCTTTCCTCTTCCCTCAAATAATTTCTCGATGCGACCGCGGAAAGTCTTTCCATATTTATCTAATTCCTTTTCTACAGATTCAAGATACCACTCGGCGCCCTGATGCCTGGGTTGTAGCCTTAAGACCTTCTGAAATTCTGCCTTTGCCTTTGAATACTCCCCTTGACGGTAATAGCTTCTTGCCTGGTCATAATGGATTTTGACTAACTCCTGCAATGAATATTCTGCTCCTAACCCTTTCAGCGGCAAGAGGTAAATAACCACAGAAATAATTAAACAAATTACAACAGCGCGCTCTCTTTTTCTCATCTTATTTTATTTTATTCTCCAAAAAAAGCCCAGAAATTTTTGCTCGAAAAAGAGAAAGGGTTTCTGGGTTCGGTTATCTTACTTATCTGCAGACGGTGTCATTGACCTGTAAGTGCCTCACGCTCATTTCTTTGATATCGCAGGCAGCGATATTCTTGCGCGTCTCAATCACCTCGATTCTTCCCACTTTTTCGCCTTTTCGATAAACGTCAAAATTCATTCCCTTTCTTACGTTGTCATCGCGGCCTATATCAATTACTACAAATCTATGTTTATCATTAACCGTAATAATATGTCCGGCAAGCTCAAAAGGCTCTTCCTTTACCTCCTCGGCTTTAGTTAATTTTGGCAGAGGGGACTCGTCCTCTGCCTTTACGACAATGGGCGACAACTGAATAGAAGTCGAGTCATCTTTTCTTGCCACCTTCTTTGCGCCTTTGACTGCATCTTCTAACACCTTTTTTGTCTGATTTAGTTCCTCAAGCCTTCTTTCTAAGGCCTGTTTCATCTCTGTCAGTTGGTCAGCGACTTTATCTCTTTCCTCGGTAACATTTGCAAGCTGCTCTTCCGTTACGGCTATCTCTTCTTCTAAGGCAGACCTCTTTTTTCTTTCCTGTAAAAGGTCGTTGCTTAATATGTCCGATACCTTTTGGGCATCTTCTAATTTCTGCTCTAAAATTTTATTTTCTTGTTGTAAACGCTCGAAAGGGACTGTCTCTTTTCCCATATCTTCCAATTGTGTTTGTTTAGAAGCAATCCCCTCCTTTAGTCTTTCTATCTCTACTTCTAAAGTTGCCTTTACTTCTAAAAGAGAAGCCAAGAATTTATCCGAGGTATCTAATTCTGGTTTTTCTTGAACCTGGACCCGAGAAGAGAGTTTATCCAGTTTTTCCAGTTGTTCGCTAACCTCTTTATTTTGCTCGAGTAATAATTCTTTTTCTTTAAGTAAGTTATCATAAACTTTTGTCAGCAGGGTGTGTTCTTTGCCCAGCTTACTCAAGGCAGCGGTTATTGTCTCCGACTTTTCTCGCCAATGGCTGGCTTCTTTCTTGTTAATATCTAATTTTTCTTGAAGATACCTGCTTTCTTTTTCTAACTCGCTCTGTTTTTTAGCGTATTTTGTAATTTCGGCTTGGGCCGTAAAATAAATCCACGCTGCTGCACCCACAGCAGTTAGAGAAATTATTGCCAAAAGAGCTAAAAAGATTTTAACCTTTTTATTCATCCCCCTTCTCCTCTTGGTTTCTCTTTTAATCTTTTAGAAACCTATTATATCCCTATTGTACTTATAACAGAAAAGGAAAATAAATGCAACGACTAAATGTTCGCAAACGCAGACTCGATTACCAAAGAAGCAACTCCCAGGGCTGGCGCTTCCTCTCCTAAAGTAGCCGGAATAATGCGCACGATATTTGCGCATTCTCTGAATGCGAAGCCGCTTACTGTTCGGCGAACAGCATCTAAAAATGTATCGCCTAATTGGGAAAAACTTCTATCGAGTATCACCACCTGTGGATTAAACATGTTTACTAAGCAGGCAATTTTAGCGCCCAGGTTTGTGCCTGCAGAAGACAAATTTTCCTTATGAGTGTCCAGCATCTCTAAATCACCAAGGCAAGAGTGAAAAATACAATCAGAGGACGGATCCATCCAGCAATAATCCGAAATTATATTGCTGCGCCCCGTTACAAAATCTAATTCTTTCGGAGCCTGCAGCAAAG
>CAZEQA010000166.1:0-3386 GCA_964514265.1 uncultured Planctomycetia bacterium
TAAACAATCAATGGAAGGGTAAGTCCTTAAAAGAATTTACAGAATTTTGTTGACGTGACCGGGTAAAATAATTGTTTGACATATGTTACCCAACAATGTATACTAATTAGTAGTTTGTTAGGTAATAGGAGGAGACATGAGAGGAGTAATAAAGGGCGTCTTAGCAGAAGAACTTGAGAATTCTGTTCGGATGAAGAAAGAATACGAAGCCGCCTTAAGAAAGTTGCCGAAAGGTTGTCTTGCAGTAAGAAAAATTAGAGGCCGCATTTATTACTATTTGGTAAAAAGAGTGGCCAAAAAAGTAAGATATAGTTATATAGGCAAGATATCCGAAGAAGAAAAAAACAAATACGAAGAAGCCAAAATGCTAAGAGCTAAATATAGAAAGCTGCTCTCTCAAGTTAAAAAACAAATCAGGTTTTTAAGGAGCTCTTTGCGTGGAAAAGAAGCAGTTTGACCTATGTCTTGAAATTTTAAGGCGATTACATAAAGTAGGTGTCTTAAGAAACTTTATTCTCATAGGCAGCTGGTGTATATATTTTTATAAGGATTATTTTTCTAATGTTCCTTTCATAGACCAAGCCACCCTAAAAACTAGAGATATCGACTTTTTAATTGATAATCCTGCAAAGTTAACGCACGATGTAAATATTCCCGAACTCCTTAAAGATTTAGGTTTTGTTGCTATTTTTAAAGGAACAAAGGGATATATTAAACTTGACCATCCAGACCTCATTGTTGAATTCTTGGTTCCAGAGAGGGGAAGGGGTATAGATAAACCTTATCCTTTACCAAGGTTAGGCATGAATGCTACTACTTTAAGATTCCTGAACTTTTTATCCAGTAACACAATTAAAGTTAAGGTGGAGACCTTCTATTTGAATTTGCCACATCCCGCCAACTTTGCTCTGCATAAACTAATCATTTTTCAAAGGAGAATAAAAGAAGAAAAAGCCATCAAGGATAGAAATGCCGCCATTAGTATTTTAAAGGCATTAATTAATAAAGGTGAGACAGATGTTATTAGACGAATTTTTAATTCGACTCCTCAGAAGTGGCAGAAGAAAATCATTAAGGGATTAGAGGAAACAAAGGAAAGGAAGATTTTAGGGATTTTGAAAGAAACACAATAGTCTCTGATGGTAACATAGCGCCAACATTAACCATTGTGTTATCAACATCGTCCAGCCCGGGAGCCAAATTGAACGAAGCCTCACATTTTGTGTCGTGGGGTTTTTTATTAGGCTAAATTTTGCTTGGGATTTATTGCTTTTGAGGATATAATATAAAAGAGACAGTTTCCGCTTTGAAAACAGGACAATAAAAGGTGAGTCGTTTTGGCTAAAAACACGATGTTATTATATGGAAAAAATTCAGTCTTGGAGAGGTTAAAGGCAAATCCTCAAAGCATCAGAAAGATACTCTTGCAGGAGAACTTCGATACACCGCACATAGAGAAATTAATCAAGGCGCATAATGTCCCCGTTGAACGCCTACCTTTCCGGAAATTAACCAGAGTCAAACCCGCCAAAGACCTTCAAGGGATAATAGCCTGGGTAGATAAATTTAAATATGTTTCTTTTAGTGATTTATTGAGCCCCGTCGAGAGTAACCAATTAACGCTTATACTTTTAGATAGGATAAATGACCCGCAAAATTTAGGAGTGATTATCCGCACCGCAGCCTGTTTTGGCAGATTTGCTGTGGTTATCCCCCAGTTTAATGCCTGTGGAGTCACGGAGGCAGTTTTGCATGTGGCCTGCGGTGGCGAGAATCACGTTTCGGTATCGTTAGTACCCAACCTTTCTCACGCTGTACTTTTGGCCAAGAAATACGGGTACTGGATTGTGGGTGCGGTGGTCAACTCTGAGGCCGAATATATAAACAAGACTTCTTTACCTTTTCCTCTGGGGCTTGTCTTGGGGTCTGAAGGCAAAGGTATCCGTTATGGTTTGCAAAAGCACCTTGATCTAAAGGCACGCATTCCCATGCAGGGGGCTGAACTTTCATTTAATGTTGCCATAGCCAGCGCAGTCTTTTGTTATGAGGTTTCTAAACAAAGAGGAATATCTAAATGAAAGCAAAAACAAAAGAAGCGTCCATGAAGAAGATCTTAGATTTTATTTCCGAAGCCGGGATGCTTAAGCGGGTTGAGCGTTCCGGATGGTCGGTTTTAGGGATAAAAGATGCCGAATCCGTAGCTGAGCATAGCTTTCGTTGTACTGTAATCGGATATGTGCTGGCGCGAATGGAAAAGATATCGCCATATAAAGTATTGCTGGCTACGCTTTTCAACGATATACACGAAGCACGCATTACTGATTTGCATAAAATGGCCCAGCGCTATCTGGATGCCCAGCCTGCCGAAGATAAATCCTTTGCTGAACAGGTTGCTGCTCTTCCCAAAGACATTAGAGAGGAATTGGCGGATACCCGTAGCGAGTATAAACAGCAGAAGAGTAAGGAAAGTATTGTAGCCAGAGATGCCGATATTTTAGAATGCTTACTCCAGGCCAAAGAGTATCATGAGTACGGATTTTGTGAAGCTGTTAAGTTTATGAAGAAGGCGCCGCGTTTTCTGAAAACAAAAAGCGCAAAGGCGCTGTGGCAGTTGGCCAGGCGTGTTAAACTTAACGATTGGTGGTTTAGCTTAAGCGAATTTAAGCGATAGGAAGAGCCTTAACTGTTCAAGGATTTACAACCAAGCTATTCTATTTTGTTATCAACATTGACCAGCCCAGGGAGCCAATTTAAAGCTTCGAATTCTAGATAACAGTTAATCCTCGATTATTATCCAATTACTCCCTCTCTAACATAAACCTCAAAAACATTCTTCCTTAGCCTTATCCCATATATCTGTGATTTTGGGATCCAGATTTTTTGGCCATTATAGACAAGGATGGCCTTTTTTGTTTCGTGTAAGATGCGGACTTGGGCCCGGATGTAGTGGTCTTTGGGGAAGAGCAGTCTGTAATAGCTGAATGGCCACATAGTGTTGGCTCCTTTCGTTTGTTTCGGGTCGGATGAATCCGACCCCTACATTTCCCTTGTGTCTGCATGCCTTGATGGCAGTTTTAGTGGCGATTCCTAACATCTTGCCTATCTTGGTGTAAGACATGCCTAATAAGTATAATTCTGTTGCTTTTTGGGCTAATTTCTGGTATAAATGAGGGTGTTTGGCAGGGAGTACCTTAATATGGGCCTGGATCTCCGCTATTTTACGAATTGGTTCGTTCCGGGTCCACCACGTGGAATACGGAGCGTGAGATTAAATTTTCTTGACTTATCGTCATAATTTGTTATAATATAAAAAGTTAGAGAAATTAGTATTTGAGGGCAAGGCCATGGGAAAAAGCGGCCTTTTTCTGTCTTGTAATATAAAAGGC
>CAZEQA010000167.1:0-3385 GCA_964514265.1 uncultured Planctomycetia bacterium
CGGGCTAAAGATGTTTCTGCGGCGGGCCATCTCCAAGTAATGCAAAAAGGGGCGGTCTTGAGGCATTATTATTTCTTCTGGCTCTTTCCCTTTTATCGGCCGCCTCCTGCGGTAAATCCCTTCTATAGCTGAACGGCCAAAAACAAACTCTACTATTGAATAGCATAAAAGAATAATCGAGATAACAAGAAAGACTTTATTCAGAAGTTTAAGGTTTGGTTCCCTTAAACCCGCCTTTATCCTGAGTAAACCCTGCTTTATTACTTTGCCTAAAGACAGCCACTGATTCCTCAGAGAACTAAAACCTAAGAAGAATTTCCTTTTGCGCTTAAATCCAGCGGTGCCTTCAGGCTTTCCTCCCTTTTCGATTAAATCTAATAGTTGTTCTTCAGGAGTAAGTCTTCTCTTTGCCATCCCAGTTTTGCCTCGGAATTAACAATCTCTTTTATCATTAGCGCGTCTATCACCGGCCTATTTTTCATCACCAGGGTCTTGAGAGCCCTGTGGCATAACATGGCAATGCGCCGGGGATAACCTTTGGTAGCTTCATATATCTCTTTAAAGGCCTCCTCCAGAAATAATTTCTCCCCGCCATCATAGCCCGCCTGCCTGATGCGAAATTCAATCATCCCCCTGGTCTCTTCTTCGTCAAAGGGCCCAAGCGTATATTTCAAACTGACCCTGTCCATCAAATTTTTAGTACTGGTTAGTTGGGGGAGAACCTCCATCTGTCCCAGCAGCACAAGTTGCAGCAACTTAAATTCGTTGGTCTCGTAGTTTAAAAGTATGCGCAGGACCTCTAAGGACATCGGATTGAGCTTTTGGGCCTCATCAATAAGCAAGACAATGGTTCTATTCTCATTGACCCCTTTCTGAAAAAGGAAGCGCTTGATTTCTTCTTTAAGGTCGAGAATGTTGGGTGGCTGGTTGAGATTAATCTCAATGCCAAATGTCTTTACCAGAGATAAGAGAAAAAGGTATTCTGTATCATAGGTAGGGTCAAGAACCATATAGAAGTCAATATTTTTGCGGGCATTCAAGAGCTGATAAAGCTTTCTGCTGAGAGTGGTCTTGCCGGTCCCCACATCGCCCAAGACAACGCTTAAGCCCCGCCTCAGCCTGATTTCAATCATTATATTAGTCAGCGCGGTCTTGCGTTCTCTGGATTGATAGAAGAAATCCGGGTCGGGGCTGGTGGAAAAAGGCTCTTTTTCTAATCCTAACACCTTATAGTAACTCATTTTTACTCCCTACAACATCTTAGAGATAAGCCGCAAGGGATAACCCTGGTCCTTTAAATCCTCGATTCTCCTCAGCTTTTTCTCAATCTCGTCTTCTATATATAGCCGGCCATTGCCCTTTCTTTTCTTTACATCCAAAAGGCCGAGACTGGTATAGTAATTCAAGGTCTGATAAGAGATATCATATCTTTTCACAATCTCCTGCGGGGAAATCAGCATTTTCTTCTCCATATTATTTCTAATTTCTAGTAATAGTAACTATAGCATATACTATAACTGCTGTCAAGTAAAATTATTATAAACTTTTTATATGCATAATAGAGTTTTATAGTAGAAGTAAAGCAATTGGGTAGGAATATGGAGAGGAAGTTTATTCCAATTCTAAAGTAAAGTCACTGAGACCCTCAGTGAGGATGACCTTATCTTGCTTGATGCGCTTGAGGGTCTTGCCGTTGATTTTATCTCCGGGATGGAGTACGGCATCGTTAATTATAGCATAGGGGGCCTGGTTAAAAGGGGCCTGGCGCTTTTTTTAAGGGGGGCTTGCGCTTTTTTTAAGGGGGGCTTGCGCCCCTGCACCTCTGGGCGCCCTTCTGCCTTTTGGTATCTTTGCTCGAGACATGAAGCTTCTTTAAAAACACTGGCGGAGGGAGTAGGATTCGTCCCGTACAAAAATTATTTTGGCGGACACGGTTGCAACCAATTCGAACCGCATCCGTTATAACTGCGTACATCAAAATCCTGCCGGCGCAGCATATTCCCTTATACCAGAAAATAGCCCAAAAAGCAACAGAATTACGTCTATTGGGAATGGAATACAAACAGATAGCTAAGGCCCTAAAGGTCAGCAAAAATACTGCCAAAAGGGCCTATAAATTTGGAAGGAGGTAACCCTATGCCCTGGTCATTTAGCTATAGGTCCCTATTATATCCTAAAGAAAGTTATATATGGGTCAAAATTCGCATATTACATGAAACAGACAAGGCAATTTTGGTCTACATCGGCAGGAAACTCTGGATTCCCAAATCGCGGATATATGGGATAAGATTAAGGAAAAATGTATTTGAAATTTACATTAGAGAGGAAGTGATTGAGTAATATATGTGTCTTAATTTTTGCCTCTAAGCGTTGTGGTTACCCAAAAACTCACCCACCTGCGACTTTTCGGCCACATCACTAGTGGCAATTTACACCAAACATAAAGCTTGATGATTCACAAACTCAAACCTATCCAACAACTCCCCTTTGTAACTTTTAAAGCAGTCTGCCCACTTTTCTTTCTCACAGCCTTCGATTTTTTCCTCGCAGTAGGCACAACGAGAACGACAATACTCTACAAAGCTTGCTTCATCTTCGACAAACTGCTTGAGACCCTCGTTTGCAAGCTCTGTAAGAGAAGAAAAAACATAAAGACTCTGTAGACAACATAGACAATCTTTTTCGATTTTTTTGCATCGGGCACAAAGTAAATCACTAATATAATTTTTGAAATCGGGATGGACATACATTGTTTTTTTACTCCTTTCCGTTTTTTGTACAGGCGGGAAGAGCGTTTGGGGGTATCCTTTACAGGATAAACTAACAAAGAATGGGGTGGGTGAGTTTATGGCAAGATAAAGGTAGACAATAAAATCTGGGGACAAAATACTTAACTACTTTAAAATAAAACCGTCCCCTTTTTCTTTCTTTCCTTAACTATTTTAAAATAGAGCCGCCTCTCCTTATGCTACCTAACTTTCCTGTCAATGTTTTTGCATATTGCGTATTTCTTTATAGAGCTCATCTAATTTATGGTGAATCTCTAAAATTCGAAGGTATTTTTCTTCTATTTCTGCGCCAGTTCTATTTGAAAAAGCAAATTCTATTTCTTTATAGAGCGTATTTAGTTGCTGAACCAACGACTTGAATTCTAAAATTTTTTCTTGGATGTCCATAGCAACTCCTTTCTTTAATGGAATTTAACAAATCAGCATATTTCTTCCGGAATGCCGTTTAGCAAATAAGCTTGTTTCAATCTTTACAGGAGCTGGGTTTGCTGCCGCCGCGGCGTCTGACTACGCGGAAGCCCTGACGCAGATGGAAAGATTCGATCCTGACATGGTCGTCATGGAGTCGGTTTTGCCGGACAAGGACGGTTTCGAGG
>CAZEQA010000168.1:0-3370 GCA_964514265.1 uncultured Planctomycetia bacterium
CTCTCCGCCACAACTAAAAAGCAAGGAACTATCATGACACAGATACCACAACGGCCGGGCATTTCTTTTGACGGCCTGGGAATCGCTCCAAAAATATTAGAGGCGCTGGACAGAATGAAGTTTACCGTGCCCACGCCCATTCAGCACAAGGCTATCCCTATTGCGATAGAGCATAAGGATCTTGTCGGTATCGCCCAGACCGGCACCGGTAAGACCCTGGCCTTTGCTATTCCCGTTATTCAGCGCCTGGCCCGGCAAGAGGGGCGTTGTCTTGTGCTTGTGCCTACCCGGGAACTGGCCCTTCAGGTTAATGAGGTGTTTCAGGGGATTGCCCCGCTATTCGGTGTAAAAACGGTTGTGATTATTGGCGGGATCCCGATACACAAGCAGATAAAAAGGCTAAGGGCAAAACCCAGGGTCTTAATTGCCACGCCCGGGCGGCTTGTAGACCATCTCAGCCGGCGCACAGTATCTTTGGAGAATGTGAATATCCTGATTATTGATGAGGTTGACCGGTTGCTTGATATGGGTTTCTTGCCGGATATCAGGCGCATTCTTAAACATATTCCCAGGAACAGGCAGACAATGCTTTTTTCGGCGACAATACCCCCCGAGGTTATGGCAATAGCATCCTCGCATATGAAACTGCCTGTTCATATTGAAGTTGCGCCTTCAGGCACTATGGCCGAACGCATTGTCCAGGAAGTATTTATTGTTAAGAAACCCGCGAAAAAACAGCTCCTGGTGAAGATACTTAATCGTTACCGCGGTTCGGTTCTGCTTTTTTCCCGAACCAAACGGGGTGCGACTACCTTGAACCGGCTGCTAAGAGACAAAGGCTACAGCGCCGCGGAAATTCATTCCGACCGCTCGCTCGG
Organism: uncultured Planctomycetia bacterium; assembly: GCA_964514265.1. GTDB lineage: Bacteria > Omnitrophota > Gorgyraeia > JAFGHF01 > JAFGHF01 > CAZEQA01. The sequence continues at coordinate 879 of CAZEQA010000168.1, forward strand.
CCAGCGCCGCCAGGCGCTTGAGGGCTTTAAGGCGGGAAGATACAGGATACTTGTTGCTACCGACGTAGCGGCCAGGGGCATTGATGTTACAGGTATAGAGCTTGTTATAAACTATGATCTCCCGGATGACACTGAGAATTATGTGCACCGTATTGGTCGCACAGGCCGCGCGGGGCACGAAGGCCGTGCTATATCTTTTGCGACACCTGACCAGGGCAAGGATGTGCGCAACATAGAGAAACTTATTAAAACTGCTCTGCCCATAGCAGAGCATCCTGAGTTTCCGCAGGAAAAATTTATTCAGTATACAAAACCTCAAGGTGGTTTTAGGCACGCAGGAAGAAGAGGGGCAAAACGAAAATACCGCATGCGCCCCTGAAGCGAGCCTGCTTATTTCTTTAACCCTGATATTTATTACTCCCGTCTTGAGGATAAAGAGAAGGCCCGTTCTTGATTAATCGTTGTTAAACTTTTTTATGGTATAAGAAAGTATAAATACGATACCACTTCGAGATCCTTCACTTCACACTGAGTCATTTCATTCCTTAAGCACTTGCGATTCTGAGCAAAGCGAAGAATCTTGTTCAGGATCGTCCTAGTCCTTCGCGAAGCGGAGGACGAAAATTGTATTAGGTCATTGCGATCCCGAATGAAGAGTCTTCTTAAGAAACTCTTCGGGACCCCGAAGAACTTCTCCGAAGAAAAGCTACATTCGGGGAGGCAATTTTCTTGATGGGGCATGAAAAAATGGCAGCTATTATTTCAGTGGTGATATGGGCAGTTACCGGAATATTGACTATCTCGCTATTTTTTGTGGAATTAGCCCTGACTATGTTTCTTTTTCCCTTTGACAAAAAAAGAAAAGTTAATCATTGGCAATGTTTTTGGTGGTCAAGTGCAGTTATTGGTTTCAATCCTTATTGGCATCTCCAGGTGAGCGGATTAGAAAATATCGACAGGCATAAAGCATACATAGTAGTTGCCAATCATCAAAGCCTTGCTGATATTGTAGTAATGTACAAGACTCGCATGCAGTTCAAATGGGTAGCAAAAGAGAGTCTTTTTCAAATACCATTTATTGGTTGGTGCCTTTTTCTTACAAAACACATCAGGCTCTCACGAGGGAAATTCGGAAGCATTAAGCAGGTCTATCGGAAAGCTGCGTATTGGCTGAAGAATGATATATCGGTGGTATTCTTTCCGGAAGGCATGCGCAGTAAAACCGGTAAGATAGGCAAGTTTCAAAATGGTGCATTTAAGCTGGCTATACAGGAAAAGAAACCGATTCTTCCCATTGTAATAAATGGCACCAGAGGAGTCATTCCTAAAGGGAGCTGGTTCTTTAAAACAAAGGTCAAGGGTAAGCTGACTGTACTCCCGCCGGTTGAAACAGAAAAATTTCGGCCTAGTGATTTTGTTTCTTTAAAAGATACTGTACATGGAAAATTAGAAAGCTTAATTGTATAGCGTGCTTTTAATCAATTTTGGTGCCCAGACGGTGCCCAACTAATACAGAAACATCACTAAACAAACCTAAACATATCTAAACATCAGGACAGCGTATTTCCTTGACAATTAAGAGCTTATGTTGTAACATATTATCCGACGGAGAGTTAGGAAATTGCGCTTAATGGAATCTTCCTCTCTCCGTATTTATCTTGAAGTTGCTTATTCTTGGGGTTATAGTCTAATGTGGTTAATAAGAAGATAATTTCCGCATAAATTCGCGCACATAACTTACGTCGCACTGTGTGCTCCGTAAGTTATGTGCTCATTAAAGAAAGGAGTATGAGAATATGGAATGGAAAGATGTGCGCGGACCCGAAGACATTATTGATATAGGCAGGAAGCAATTCGGCAGTTTTGGCAGATTTTTGCCACTGGCAATCTCGCTGTTTCTCTTGCTGTTTGTATTAATGGGGACGATATATTCTATTGGTCCGGATGAAGTAGGAGTGGTGCAAAGATTCGGCCGCTATGCTTATATTACCTCACCTGGTCTGCATGTAAAAGTTCCCTTTGGGATTGATAAGGTAACCCCGATTAAGGTAAGGCGCGTATTTAAAGAGGAATTTGGCATCAGGACCTTACGCGCCGGGGTAAAGACGCAATATTCTCCCCGCAAATATCCTGAAGAATCCTTGATGCTTACCGGAGACCTGAATATTCTGGATGTGCGCTGGATAGTGCAGTTTAAGGTCAAAGACGCAATAAAGCTGCTTTTTAAGACCAGAGACCCTGTAGAGAATGTTCGAGATATCTCTGAGGTAGTTATGCGTCGCCTTGTCGGTGATTATCGCGTAGATGAGGTGCTCACCACCAAGCGTGAAGAGCTAAACGACCTTGCCCAGATAGAGATGCAGAAGATACTTGATAGTTACCAGACCGGGGTCCAGGTGGTTACCGTCAAACTTCAGGATGTAAATCCTCCCGATGAGGTAAAACCGGCCTTCAATGAGGTCAACGAAGCGAAACAGGAGAAGGAGCGGATG
>CAZEQA010000169.1:0-3357 GCA_964514265.1 uncultured Planctomycetia bacterium
CCCCAAAAAGTGACTTTTAAATCCAAACCTAAGTAACTATATTTTAAAATTGCAGCAATAAAAAGGCAGCTGATAAAAAAGGTCAAGCTACCCTCGAGACTCTTTTTGCCAATTTTAACCCTGCCCCATTTTATTCCCACAACAGCTGATGCGGCATCCCCAAATATCAGAAAAAGAAGCGCCGCAATAGCAACAGGTTTGGCAAACAAAATAACCGTTAACAATGAGCCAAAAAGAAAATAGGTAGTGCCTGAGATTCTAGATTGGGATTCTTCCTGTTTGAGAATAACTTTGAGATTATTAAAAATCTGGCGGTTGAATTGGGGAAAGAGAAATCTGGATATTTCCAGGATTAAAAACAGTAAGGTAATCAAGGAAAGCCAAAATAGGGTCGTGCGCTTATCGCTAAAAAAGTAGATTAAGGGGAAAATTAACCCGCTAAGGCGATAGAGTTTTCTGAAGATTAGGATCATTTTTGGTGGAACTTTGCGTAATCTCTCTCCCAAATGGGGTCGTAAATCTGGTGTATCCTTTTGCTATATTCATCTAAACTTTGGGCAACCGGCCCACTCAATAAATCTTCTGCTCCGTCAGTGGGATGGGCCCCGTATTCTTTAACAATCTCCCGCAGAACCCAGGGCTGGTCGATTACGCAACAGGGGGTAAGCATATTGTCGTTATAGGCACCGGCTGCGCCAACGGCATTCTGGCGCTGCCTGAACGCCCTAAAAAATGGCGATTCCATAATTTCTTTTAGAGTTTTATTGCGAATATTATCCACAGCAAAATGCACAAAGGCACAGGGCTCGACATCGCCTTTATTGTTAATATGCAAATACTGCCTTGCGGCAATACAACCGTTGACATAACGACCGTCGTTCCAGAAATCGCCAATAAAAATGGGTTTAGTACTCCTTACTCTGTCTATACTCTGGCGCAATCTGTTGCGCTGCTCGGGCGTAGCCATCAAAGATATATCAGGATTTTTACCTAAAGGAAGATATTGAAAATACCAGCCGATATAACAGCCTTTATTAATCATAAAATCAAAAAAGGCATCACTGGTTATTGCATCTGTATTGTGACGATGATGGGTTGCAGAAAAACCAAATAAAACGCCTTCATCCTTTAGATTATCCATTGCCTGCATCACCTTTTGCCAAACGCCCTTGCCCCTGCGTTCATCCGTCTCTTTCTCAAAACCCTCTACGCTAATTATCGGGGCAACATTTCCTAATTTTGCCAAGGCCTTAGCCAACTTTCTATCAATTAGGGTGCCGTTGGTATAGATCTGGAAAGAGACATCGTTATGCCGGGCATAAAAGTCCAGCAAATCCTGGCGCACAAATGTCTCACCCCCCTCAGTAACCACAAAATATACGCCCATCTCAGTTTTGGCCTCAGTTAAAACCCGGTCCATAATCTCAAGAGGTAGATCCGTATCTTTAGCGTATTCGCGGGTAGAACATCCTACACATCTGAGATTACAGCGCATCGTGGGACTGAAAAGAATAAACCAAGGTGGTTCATAACCGTGAATTCTGGCATATTCCATATGCCTGTTAATGCCCGTAATCCCGGCGTTAACAATAAAATTACGCACAAATTTATCCCGACAATTGGGACTTAAGCCTCTGGCTATTCTGCGGGCAAATTCCACTGCCGGATGTCCTTCTTGAAAATATTTCCTGATTTCTTTAATCTGACGCTTCGTCCAATCTGTGTCAGCAAGCCTCTCAGCCAGATGGGTTATTTTAATCAGATTTTGGTTGGAGAGTTTAGGAAGTAAATCAAGCAGGGCTTTGATGGCCTGAACCCGGGTGTAGTTTTTAATTCTTGTCTTGATGCCCATCCTTTTGCATCCCCCTGTTATTTTAAAAAAAAGAGCTTCTTTAAGATATGGCCTCTTCTCTTTTTGGCAATCGCCGATTTAAGAGAGCTTTTAGCCTTGTCTGCGGCTTTTTCTCCTTCTTGAATACATTCTTCACCTTTAGAAAAGGACGCCCAGCTGATATTCTCTACCCCTGGAGTGATTGTGAAATCAGCAAGCGCAAGTTCCAAGCGGACCAATTCGTGTGACCTGATTTCGTCTGATTGAAAAAGGATATCCATTCCGTGGTCAAACTTATCGTAAAAGATTCTTGACTCCACATTGATAGCGATAACAAAGTCGGCGCCGAGCCTCCGGGTAGCCTCTACCGGAATCTCACTGGTTGTGCCTCCGTCAATTAAAAGTCTTCCTTCCAATTCTACCGGGGGAAACACAGCCGGTACCGCACTTGAGGCCATAACAGCTTCGCTCATTTGTCCTTTATTTAAAATAACTTCTTCGCCGGTCTTTAAATCGCAGGCACAACAGGCAAAGGGAATCTTCGTCTGGTTAAAATCAGCGCCCTCTACCGACTCTCTAACCAATCTCTTAATCTCTTCTCCTTCAGCAATCCAGCGTTTGATCCCTTTAAGATTCCAAAGCAGCAATTCCTTAACAAAACTAGTCAGCTCTTCAATAATCATTTTCTTCTCTTCCGGCCGGGATTCTCCGGCTAAAGACTCAAGCCTGGCAATCTCTTTTCTCTTAAGCAGCCTTAACATCTTCTGCTCTAATCTTGAGGCTTGAGCTGAAAGAGCATAAGCCCCACCAATCACTGCGCCCATACTTGTACCGACAATAAGGTCAATGGGTATCTTCGCCTGCTCAAATACCTTAAAAATGCCAATATGGGCCAGGCCACGCACGCCTCCCCCGCCTAAAGCTAAACCAACTTTAAAACCTCTACTCATTACAGATATTCTCCAAGTAACATTTTACATTGTTAAATTGTTATACTGTTATATTGTTGAATTTTTTATATTTCAATATAGCAATTTAGCAATATAATTTTATTTTATGCTTGCCGCTACCAAACATACACCTAAAGCGATAAACGCCAATCCCCCCATCTTTAATAAAGAAATGCTTTCCTTAAAAATAAACAAAGAAAGCAAAGGCACCACCACATAGGTCAGACTCCAAATTGGATAGGCATAACTCAATTCGCTTTTGGAAAGTGCCATCGCATAGGCTGCCCAGCCTAAAATAGCAAAGCTCACCCCCAACATCACCAGAGGTTGAGTAAGCATCTGAAAGAACTTCAAGCCCAACCTCTCGATTGGTCCCACAATAAGTAATCCCTTTTTTAAGATAAGCTGACCAACGCTGGTTAGAGAAACGCTAATTAGAAGTACGAGCCATGGCTTCATCCGTGCCCTCCCTTCAATGAACACGCAACTTATGTTCACTTCGTTCCATAAGTTGTTATGCGAGATCCTTCGCTTCGCTCAGGATCGTCCTAGCCTTTGAGTGAAGCGGAGGACGAA
>CAZEQA010000170.1:0-3350 GCA_964514265.1 uncultured Planctomycetia bacterium
TATCTTATTATGTCTACTTTTAAGCCAAAGAGCATGTCTATACCCGTGCCCACCTTCTCAGAATACGAACGGGCAGCAAAAAGCACAAAGACACAAGTTCAATTTATAAAACTTAAAGAAAAAGAGGATTTCAGGTTAAACTTATCTCAGTTTAACAAAGCAGATGTCTTTTTCCTTTGCAATCCCAATAATCCCACTGGCAATCTTATCTTACCGTCATTGCGAGCGAAGCGAAGCAATCTCAAGGATAGATTGCTTCGTCGAGACTTCGTCTCTCCTCGCAATGACAGCAGCAAAATTGTTATTGATGAGGCATTTATGGATTTTTTGCCCGACCAGAAGAATTACACATTCGTCTGGAAGGCTCTCAGGTGCAAAAAAATAATTGTTCTGCGTAGCTTTACTAAATTCTTTGCCCTACCGGGCTTAAGAATTGGATATCTTGTTGCTCATAAAGAGGTTATCGATCAGTTAAAACACAATCGGCCTCCCTGGAACACAAATTGTTTAGCCCAATTAGCAGCAGAGCTAATAATAAATGATAGAGAATATCTCAAAAGGACCTATAAACTTATAGAAAGCCAAAGGCAATTCCTTTTTGAACAATTAGCCAAAATAGGTTGGCTTAAAGCCTATCCTTCAGTAACAAATTTCCTTTTGCTAAAAATAGAAAGAGTTGGAATGACTGCAACGTCTTTACAGGCAATACTTCTTAAGAAAGGGATCCTGATAAGAGATTGTAGTAATTTTAGGAATTTAAACGACAAATATATCCGCATAGCTGTACGTTCTCATAAAGAAAATTTAAAACTTATTACTGCTTTAAAAAAGGTTAGATGGAAAATATAGCTTTTGAATTAAGAGCAAAATTGCCTGCGGCAGTCCAGAGAAATAAAGCCTCTGCTTTACTTTTTTCCGGTGGCTTAGACTCGGCTATTTTGGCCAGGATTAATTCTAACATTAAAGCAGTTACAGTGAGCTTAAACTCAGAGGGAGAAGATGTTCGGCATGCTACTTCTTTAGCCCGGCTTCTTAAAATAGAACATTTCCACAAGAAGGTTAGTGTTGATGAGGCAGAAGAGGCAATTCCAGAAGTAATAAAAATACTCAAGACCTTTGATCCAGCTATTCCCAATGACTTGACAGTATATTTTGGCTTAAAAAAGGCCAAAGAATTGGGAATAAAAAATATAATGACCGGCGATGGCAGCGATGAGCTTTTTGCCGGTTACGATTTTATGCAAAAAATAGGCGACTTAGAAGTCTATACCGAGAAAATAACCCGCAGAATTAAATTTAGCTCTAATAAGTTGGGCCGATTTTTTAAAATCAAAATAGTGCAGCCCTTTTTAGATAAAGAGTTCATTGATTTTTCTCTGGGAATAGGTCCAGAGTTCAAAATTAAAAAACAAAATGGTAAAGTTTGGGGAAAGTGGATTTTACGTAAAACATTCCAAGATTTCTTACCAAAAGAGATAATCTGGCAGAGTAAAAGGCCATTAGAATATGGTTCGGGAATGAATAGATTAAGGGATATTATAACATCGCGGATTTCAGATAAAGAATTTAAACAAAAAAGCCGATTTTATCCGATAAAGTTTATGAACAAAGAACACCTTTATTATTACCAGATTTATAAAGATGTAATTGGACCAATACCTCAAGCCAAAAAGGGGCAAAAGCAATGCCCTGGTTGTAGTGCGGGAATGAGCAGAAGAGCGTTTCATTGTCCTCTCTGCGGTTGGGTAGAGCCTATAAAATGACTAAAAGGATTAAGGCATTTTGTTGTTGGAGCGGGGGTAAAGAAAGCGCCTTATCGCTTTATAGGGCGCAAAGGTCAAAAGTTGATATTGCATATCTGGTGAATATGGTCTCGGCTGACGGAAAACATTCTCGTACACACGGTCTGAGTGCAGCGCTTTTACGGGTTCAATCAGAGGCAATCGGGATTCCTATTGTGCAAAGAAGGACTTCTTGGGAAACTTACGAAGGAGAATTCAAAAAAGCCGTTTCAGACTTAAAAAAGAAAGGAATTGATACGGGTATCTTTGGAGATGTCGACTTGCAAGAGCACCGAGATTGGGTAGAAAGGGTATGTAAAGATGTAGATATAAAACCTATACTACCATTATGGAAAGAAAAAAGAGAAAAGTTGCTTAAGGAGTTTATTCAAGCAGATTTTAAGGCAATGGTTGTAACTACAAAAACCCCTTCTTTGGGCAAAGAGTGGTTAGGGCGTAAAATTGATAAGAGGTTTGTAACAGACCTTAAGGCTATGAATAGCATCGACCTCTGTGGGGAGAAAGGCGAATACCATACTTTTGTTTATGATGGCCCAATTTTTGAGAAACCCGTAGAGTTTATTACGGGCAAAAAGTTATTAAAGGATAAGCACTGGTTTTTAGAGTTAAAATTAAAGAGAAAATGAACAAAAGAGAGGTTAATTTAAATTTAAAAGACGTAAAAACAGAGATAACTTACCATCAATTTAAAGATATAAAGGTAAAAACCTTTCTTTTATCTTTTAATGTCAAAAAGAGAGTTTTATCAACTTTAGAAGGTTTTAAGGAAGTAAAGTTTGTTGGCAATCACTATAATCCTCCCGAGCTTTGGGATTTTGTCCACAAAAACAAAGAAGCATACCAACAGGAGATCCTTACTGATTTGGGGCTTAGACATAAGGATGTAGCAATGCTATCTACCGGTGCAGATATGGATAATATCTCTATTAAAAGGGAAGCATTTCAAGACGTTAAAATTTGTGCCTGTGCTACTGCGGGAGTAAAGACCAATGCGCAAAGAATAGGCGTAGATAAGGCAAGCAGCGTAGAGAAACAAGGTGAATTTAAACATCTGGGCACCATTAACATAATTATTTTAACTAATGCCTCTCTTACAGATGGGGCAATGGCCAGGAGTATAGTTACTATTACTGAGGCAAAGACCAAAAGTCTACAAGACTTAGATATAAGAAGTTCATATAATTCTAAAATTCAAGCTACAGGCACGGGTACAGATAATATTATAGTGGTTTCTGGTTCTGGTCCGAAGATAACCTATGTAGGCGGTCATGCAAAAATAGGAGAGATAATGGCCAGAACTGTGGCCTCTTCTGTAAAGGAAGCAATTTTTAAACAGGATAAAATTAAATGAATCCCGCCCTTCCTAAACCCGCATTGATACACAATAGGGCAGGGGTAAATCTTGAAGAAATGCATAAACAGTTTAGCAAAGCTAAAATTGAACTTGGCATTGCGAAGAAAGGATGGGCGGGGTGAAAATCCGAAGAATTGTTTCATTAGCACCATCTAATACTGAGATTGTTTTTGCCTTAGGAGAAGGCAGTAGGC
>CAZEQA010000171.1:0-3346 GCA_964514265.1 uncultured Planctomycetia bacterium
AAAGCGCCTGGCCCCTTTTAGGCATTTAGGCAAAAAAGCGCCTGGCCCCTTTTTAGAATTTGTATCGAAGGGCGCCGTAAAGTTCATTGCCGAGGAGAAATGAGCCCTCCAGATTAATCACAATATCTCTATCCTCGCCAAGATAAATGTCTGTGCCCACAAACGGCCCTACGCTTCCGTCTTCATCATAGGATGTCTGATTGCCTTTTCCGTCATCATAGTCCAAATCTACGGTGGAGAACTTTACTCCTATATAGGGCTTAATTCTTCCTATTGCCTTAGCAATACAACTGGAGAGCTGCCATTCATACCAATCGACGTTGGCCTTACCGTTCCTTTTGTGATGCGAGCGCATAAATAAGAATTGGCCGCTGCCGTTCCACTCAAACCCGTATTTTTCATTCTTGAGGATTATTCCCTGAAGCTGCACACCTAATCCCATGCCTCCGCTCATACTTGTCTCTGATTGTGCACCCGCGATGCTCTCATCGTATATGTAGCCGTATGTGCCGCCCACTCTACCCCGGATAGTTAAACGGTCGCTCAAACCATAACCACGGGAGTGATAACCGTGAGTGATGTTCACGTGATAATTAGGATCGCCGGCGGTTTCCATAGGCCTTTCGGAAAGATAGGCGCCTTCTAAACTAAAATCCCATTGGCCCTTTTTTAGTAAACCTGCCGGGCTGCCTACAGGCGCTGCCTGCGCAAGGCTAAAGCAGAATAAAAACATTAAAGAAGCGGCCGTATACCGTATAGCGTATAGCGTATACCGGTTTAACATTTTGCTCCCTTCACAATTTTGACAAATGAATCCACTTCTAAGCTGGCTCCGCCTACTAATGCGCCGTCAATATCGGGCTGGGAAATCAAATCAGTGATGTTTTCCGGCTTTACGCTCCCGCCGTATTGAATGCGCAGCAAAGCAGCCACATCCTCACTATACAGTTCTTTAAGAAGATTGCGGATAAAACTGTGCGCCTCTTCTGCCTGATTGGGTGTGGCGGTAACACCGGTGCCAATGGCCCAAACCGGCTCATAGGCAATAACCACCTTTTTAATTTCTTCCGCTGTTATGTCTTTTAGTCCGTTTTGCAGATGGTCTTTGATTACTTCAAAGGTCTGGCCCTTTTCTCTCTGCTCTAACCTTTCTCCTACGCAGACAATGGGGGTTAAATTGTGTTTTAGGGCCGCCTTCGTCTTTTTATTTACACCCTCATTGCTTTCGCCAAAGTAGGTTCTCCTTTCGGAATGCCCAATAATAACAAACCGGCATCCCGCTTCTTTGAGCATCGGAGGGGAAACTTCACCTGTATAGGCGCCGCTATCTTCCCAAAAGACATCCTGTGCCCCCAATTGAAGGTTAGTGCCCCAAATGCTCTTGGCTACTTCCGTTAAGTTAGTAAAAGGCGGGCAGAGTATAATCTCAATATCCCGGACATCTTTAAGCTGTTTCTTTAGTTCATTAACCAGCTCAAGCGCCTCTTTCGGCGTCTTATTCATCTTCCAGTTTCCGGCAATGATTGGCCTGCGCATAGTAAACCTCTAGCGTATAGCGGGTAGCGTTTAGCGTATAGGATTAAGCATCCTATACAACATACTACCCACTTCCTTTAACAAATTTTCAATAATCTCACTTTTATTTGTATAGTTCAAATCTATAGATAATAAATATTGAGTTTCTAATTCTAATAACGACCCATAGGCTATAGATAAAAACTGCTGATACTCTGTCCTATGTCTCCGTCCATATCCTTCAGCTATATTAGAAGGTAAAGATACCGCGGCTCTTCTCATTTGTTGAGCCAATCCGTATGTTTCAGGTTTTGGAAAATCTTTTGTAATTTTATATATTTCTAAAACTAATTTATAGGCTTTTTGCCAAACTACGAGGTCTTTAAAGCTTTTTGTTTTCACTATCCGCTATACGCTCTACGCTAATCATTTATCTTGCAATGCAGCGATTCCCGGTAAAGTTTTTCCTTCTAAAAATTCAAGTGATGCCCCGCCGCCTGTAGAGACATGGCTCATTTTATCGCTCAAGTTGAAGTTGGCTACTGCTGCGGCAGTGTCCCCGCCGCCGATAATAGTGGTGGCGCCTGAAGAACTAATGAATTCGGCAATTTTGTGGCTGGCTCCACTAAAGGGCTCCCACTCACAAACGCCTAAAGGGCCGTTCCAGACAACTGTCTTTGCCTCTTTTAAAGCTGCAATAAAAGTTTCCACGGTCTTTGGCCCTACATCCAGGCCCATCCAGCCTTCGGGAACCTCCTCACCCACAAGCTTATGTTGAGCCGAAGCCGCAAAATTATCAGCCGCTATATTATCAACCGGCAGGAGTATCTTGACGCCGGAAGCAGCTGCCTTGGATAAAATCTCTTTTGCCAGGCCTAATTTATCCGCCTCTAATTTGGAAGAGCCGATATTCTTTCCCTGGGCCTTTAAAAATGTATAGGCCATACCGCCGCCGATTAAAATAACATCAACCTTTTTCAATAGATTATCGATTACGCCGATTTTATCGGATACTTTTGCCCCTCCTAAGATTAAAGCAAAAGGTTTATCGGGATTTGCGGTTACTTTACCTAAATATTCAATTTCTTTCTCTAACAAAAATCCTGCCGCGGAAGGAAGGTAATGAGCCACGCCTTCGGTAGAGGCATGTGCCCGATGCACACTGCCAAAGGCATCGCTGATATAAACTTCGCCTAAAGAAGCAAGTGCCTTGGCAAAATCAGGGTCGTTGTCTGTCTCTTCTTTATGAAAGCGGGTATTTTCTAAAAGCAGGATTTCGCCTTCTTTTAAAGAATTTGCCTGGGCCTCAATTTCCGGGCCGATACACTCATCGGCCATTTTAACGTCTTTTCCCAGAAGTTCGCCCAAACGCCAAGCCACAGGTTTAAGCCGCAGGTTCTCCACAACTTTGCCCTTGGGCCGGCCGAGATGACTGAGTAAAATCAACCTGGCATTCTGCTCCAGGGCAAATTTTATTGTCGGAAGGGCTGCCTTAATCCTGGTATCATCCGTAATCTTCGAATGCTCATCCAGGGGCACATTAAAATCTACCCGCATCAGCACCCTTTTGCCCCTAATATCGATATCTCTTATTGTCCTCTTGTCCATTATCTTTGTAAGGTGTTTTTAGTGAGCAATATCCTTCACTTCACACTGAGTCATTTCATCCTCCGCTTTGCGAAGGATTAGGATGATCCTGAACGAAGAGAAGGATCTTGTTCAGGATTGCCCTTAGTCCTTGAGCGAACTGAAGGACAAACATTAGCAATTTTCGGTACTTCGCTTTCGCTCACTGCCAATCCTGAGTGCAATCAAAGGCCTGGCAAATACA
>CAZEQA010000172.1:0-3318 GCA_964514265.1 uncultured Planctomycetia bacterium
AGATTTAGAAATCTTTAAACGGGACATAGGAATGCTTAAGGAATTAAAAAAGTCAGCAAAAACAAACGCCACCAAAAAAGGAGGTAGTAAGAAATGAAGAGATATTTAGTAGCAGCGGCAGTATTGGCACTGGGGCTGTTGATTTGCTCCGGCATATCCCTAGCTCAGGAAGAAGCGGAAGAAGAGTTAGGCTACTCTTGGGGTATAGTCAGTAGCGTATCTTCTAAGCAAATCGTGGTTACGGAGTATGACTACGATACTTATGAAGATGTAAATGCTACCTATACTCTGGACCCAAAGGTGAGCCTTAAAAATGCAGAATCGCTGAAAGATATTAAGGAAGGCGACGACGTTGAGATTAATTATGCAATTAAAGGTGACAAAAAGGTAGCCAAGACTATTACTATTAAGAAGCCATCTTATGAAGAATACACGCCTCCAGAAACATATGAAGAAGAATCTGACTATTCTTCTGAGGAAATAGAATATTAAAAAGGCAAAATTGAGCAGGACCCTTAGCGGTTGCCAAGGAAAAGTCGAAAAACCTTCAGCAACAGAGGCCCCAACCCCAGAAGCCGATTTCGAATAGGATTAATTTAACGATAACTTTTTGACGATTTCTTTCTTATTAAAAGAAATTAGTTAAAGTCTTTTATTTTCTCTCTTGTTAGAAAAAATATTATATTTTCCATGACTAGAATTGCTAAGCTAAGTAAGCTTAAAACGCCAAGTGTATGTTCCATTTTTGAGAAGCAAGGAGAAGAACTCAATAAAGTTATAACTAAACTTGTTAATGCACCTGACACCCGATTAAAGGAAATGTGGTCATGGGGGATTATGCAGGGCTCAAATATCCTGCTCAATTGCCCTCATTTTAATAAAAGAACCACCATTTGCAAGAGTTGTAGAGTCTTTGCCGAATCTCGCAAGAATTTAGCTAATTTAGTTATTTTGGGTAGCAGAACGTAAATATAATTAGAGGTAAATTGGGGAGGCATGCTCTACATTAATATAAACAGTAGCAGACAGTATTTAGGCAAAGAACTGGTTGAAAAGTACGGCCTTAAGCAAGGGATGCGCACCCCCAATACTGGATATAAGATTTTTGAAGATAATGAAAAAGAAGAAAAGGTTATCCAAGGGAATCCGCAAATATATCCGGCGCCAGAAGATGATAATTCGCAACTTGGCCAAGGACAAGGCTGAGGAGGATAGATTAATAAGGGAGCTTTTAGATAGGTTTTATAAGGATTAAAGCAGGAGGAAAGTAAAGATGTGCTGCGAAGAATGTCCTAAATACGAAGAATGTGGAGATAATAATCGGTTAAAAGATAACTGCTGTTCTAAATGTCCGGAGTATAATGACTGCGTAAGCATGGATGATAGAAAAAGGGATCGATTCGGAGATTCTTTCAGAGATAGAGATACAGAAGATTGCTTTTAAGCATACATCATTTATAAAAGAACTATTATATGAGGGAACTGGATGATTAACTTTGTCTCTACTTTTCCACCGATAATGTGTGGAATAGGAAGTTATACTAAATATTTGTCTTCTAAGATGCCCAAAAGTTGCTGGGGGGTAACTTCTTTGTGTCTAGATGGATTTTTAAAGGCTGAGGAACCTTTTGAATTGGATAAACGAGTAGCATATACTATTTCTTTATCCAATCCTAAACTTCCTTCTCTTTTAGATGGAGAAGTTCTGTGGTTTGAGCATGCCTTTGGTATGTGGGGCAGAGAATCTCCAAGTTTCCTTAAGTTGATTGAAGAGGCAAAGGAAAGACAAAAGAAGACGATTGCCAGTCTTCATACCATCCATTTTCAATCTGATGAGACGCCTCAAGGATTACAGGAAAAGGAAAAAAGGCTACTGGAGAAGGTTTTACCTTTAATCGATGTTTTAACAGTTTTCACCAACGGAGCTTGTCAGGTAGTCGTTGATACATTTCCCGAATATAAAGATAAGGTAGTAGTATTAAGGCATGGGGTTTGTCTTTATCCTGAAGTTAAACAAGAGGAAGCCAGGAAGAAACTATTGAGTTATTTGGTTAATCGAGCAAGTATTTCTCAAACCCAACAGGAAGAACTTAAATCTCTGTATCGTCTCTTTTTGTCGGATAAGGTAATTTTGTTGGGTAACTTCGGATTTATCACCCAGGATAAGGATCCCCTTAAACTTTACCAACTTGGCGAGATCCTTCAGGCCAGACTTCCTGCCTATAAGGTAATCGCTATTTATATTGGAAGAATTCAGCAGAGAAAAGATAAAAAGATGCAAGAGTGTCTACCCATTTCAGAAACACTAAAATCTATCCACGATGGAAGAAGAAATTTATTCTTTGAAGATTATATTCCTGAAAGTATCTTTCCCTTTGCCTTCCGGGCATTAGACTTTGCTGTATTCTGGTGTCGTAATGCTACCCAGTCAGGAAGGATGGCCCATGCTCAAGGGGCAGGAGCTTTTGTAGTTGGCCGAAATATTGAAGGTGTAGGAGAGACTTTAAAGCTCTCTGGGCTGCCAACAGCTGGTACCCTGGAAGAGCTGGCAGAAAAAATAAAAACACTCGTCTTAAAGCCTGAATCAAAGGAAGAGGCGCAAATATCGAGTTGGCGCTATGCTCAGCAGTTCTCTTATGAGGCTCAGGCTCAAAAGCACCTTCTGTTAGAAGAGGCAGTTCGCTCTGGAGAGAAGTTGCCAATTTTGGACCGGAAAGTTAGGCACCGAGCGAGCTAACTTGTATAATGGTCTTTATCTTAGAAAACTTAGCTTTAGGTAACCTTGAGGATGCAGAAAATCCTCCCCTCGAGATAACTGCACTTCTCAATGTGGCAGACGATGTTAAATTATATGAACCTGCCAGGAAATATCATAAGATTCCTCTTGCGGATGGACTACCTGCTCCCGTAGAAAAGATGACAGAGGCAATTAACCGGATAGAAAAGAATATAATCTCGGATAAGATATTGGTTTTTTGTAGATATGGTGCAGGCAGGTCTGCATCTGTGGTTATAGGTTATCTCTGTAGCATTGGTTTTGATTATAAAGAGGCAGTAAGATTTGTTGCTTCAAAGAAGCGACATGTAGAGCCCTTGCCTTTATTGACTAAGACTATAAGAATGGCTTTAAAGTAAAAGGAAGTTTTATTTTGGTATATATAAAGTATAAACACAATACCACTGCGAGATCCTTCACTTTGCCCTTTGCTACATACAAGGATTAGGGCAATACTGAGCGAAGCGAAGTACCTTGTTCAGGATCGTCCTAGTCCTTCGTAAGATCCTTCGCTTCGCTCAGGATCGTCCTAGCCTTTGAGT
>CAZEQA010000173.1:0-3309 GCA_964514265.1 uncultured Planctomycetia bacterium
CATTCTGATATCGCACGCTAAGTGTAGCTCCCATTTTCTGTAAAATCTTTAAGAAAGCTGTGCGTGTGGGATTAAGGCCTGCAGACTCCACTGTAACCGAAGATTCTTTGGAAATACATGCGCCTACCAAAAAGAAACTTGCAGAGGAAATATCGCCCGGAATGTCTACCTCTTTACTCACTAAATTGACTCTGCCCTGCACAGAGACCACCAGGTCTTCCACAGAAATATCCGCTCCAAATCTTTTCAACATTCGCTCTGTGTGGTCCCTTGATTTAGCTGGTTCACGCACTATTGTCGTGCCTTCGGCGTAAAGGCTGGCTAAAAGAAGAGCAGATTTTACCTGGGCACTAGCAATTGGCATTTCATAACAAATTGCCGAAAGATGCCCGCCTTGAATAGTTAAAGGTGCAAATTCTCCCCCATCTTTTCCTGTAATTTTTGCCCCCATCAACGATAGAGGTTCAGTAACCCTTCTCATCGGCCTTCGAGAAAGTGAGGCATCTCCTAGGAGCTGGCAACTAAATCTCTGTCCAGCCAAGACCCCTAAAATTAAGCGCATGGAAGTACCAGAGTTACCCAGGTAAAGTCTCTCTTTGGGAGGCTTACACAAACTATTTAACCCTTTTCCCTTAATATAAAAGAGGCCTTTCGTTCCGGTTATGGAAACACCCATACTTCTGAATGCATTTATGCTGCGGGAACAATCCTCACAAAGCGAAAGATTGATTATCTGGGTTTCGCCATGGGCTAAAGAAGCAATGATAATTGCTCGATGGGAAATAGATTTATCTGGGGGGGGCGTGAGTTTACCTTGTAATCTTTTAGGCTCGATGGTAATATTGGACATTTTAATGAGCACGCAATTTATGTTCACCTTGTTCCATAAGTCTAGGCCTTGCTTAGTATAACATAACCCAGCAAAAAATCAAGAAGGATTTATTATTTTGAGCGACTTAAGAAAGTCCTTAAAACACTCGGGGATGTCAGACTGAAATTCAACAAATTCTGCTGTACGAGGATGGCGAAAGCCTAATACTACTGCATGTAACGCCAAGCGCTTAAAGTCACTCGCTCTCCCATATCGTCTGTCTCCCAGTATCGGATAACCCAGGAACTTTAGATGGACACGCAGTTGATGTGTCCGTCCAGTATGAGGAGCAAGCTCAAGAAGGCTTACATCTTTGTACCTTTTCAAAACTCTATATCTTGTGAGAGCAGATCTGCCTTTGAAAAAAGTTACTGCCATTTTCTGGCGATTCTGAGCGTGTCTAGCGAGAGGATAATCAATAACCCCTTCATTATAGGGAATCTTTCCTCTAACTATGGCTATATATCTACGCTTGACAGTGTGCTTCTGAAATTGCCGGGCTAAATCTATGTGGGCAAAATCATTTTTAGCTATGACTATTAGGCCAGAAGTATCTTTGTCCAGGCGATGCACTATCCCGGGCCTTAAAGGTCCGTTGATTGTAGAAAGCTGGCAGCCATAATTTAATAAGGCATTTACCAAAGTATGAGAATACATGCCTTCTGCCGGATGGGTCACCATTCCCGTTGGCTTATTTATTACCAGAACCTCACTATCTTCAAAAATAATTTTTAAGGGGATCCTCTCGGGCAGGACTTTTTCTTCGGGCTGGCGTTGGGGAATACTTATTGTTAAGGCATCTCCTTCTTTGACTCTATAGTGTGCTTTAACAGGCCTCTGATTCACCGTAATTCTCTGTCCATTTATTAATCGCTGAATTCGGGAGCGGGAAATGGGAAGCTTTAATCTTTTAATTATATATTGGTCTAATCGTAAACCTTTGTCTTCTCTGCAAACTTTCAGGCAAAATCTCTCCATCTTTTCCACAAGAATAACCCCGAAGTTATAAAGATTCCTACGCTTATAAGTTGGTGTATAGTGAAAGTGGCAAAAACAGGCAAATTATCACCACGAAAATACTCTATAAAAAAACGCGAACCGCTGTAAAGAAGACAATACAAAAGAAAGCTCGGGGCCCGAGAAACTCTTAAAATAATAAATATTAATAATAGATTTAGCGAAGCATAGAGTTGTGTAGGATGGCGGGCTACAAATTCTTCAGGAAAATAGACAGCGAAAAAAAAGTTTGTTGGCTTGCCATAGCAACAACCGTTAAGAAAACAACCAATTCTTCCTATGGATTGACCTAAGGCTAAATAGGGTGCAACAATATCCAAGGTTTTAGAAAGTGGCAAATTCTCTCTTTTTAAAAAAATAATTGCACCAATTACTGCTAAGCCGAATCCCCCATAGAAACTTAACCCACCCCTGTTGAGCATAAAAATTTGGTAAGGATATTTAAAATAATAAGTTAAGTTTTGCAAGACATAAAAGATGCGTCCGCCTAAGATTCCCGAAATTACAAGCCATATTGAAAGGTTCAATATCTTATCTGGATCTATATTCTTTCGACTAGCCTCTAGCTTGGCCAGGTAAGTGGCGACAATAAAGGCTAAGGCGACCATCAGACCGTAGGAATAGACTTTAAGTGGGCCGAATTGGAAAAGTATAGGATACATTTTTTAGTTTATGGTTTATGTCTAAGCATCCGGAATATTAACAAGGCAGTACCCACGGTAATGGCTGTATCTGCTATATTGAACACGGGCCAAATTCGAAAATCTAAAAAGTCCAGTACATACCCGAAGCGGATACGGTCAATCAGATTACCAACAGCCCCCGCTAAAATTAGAGACAAAAATATTCGCGAGGATCTTGCTTTCTGAAAAAATTTTCCCGAAAAAATGAGGATTAAGACAATCAATATCGCGGCAACAAAGGAAAACCATATAATAATAGAATCTGTTTCAGAGAATATACCAAAGGCTACGCCTTTATTGCGAACAAAAGTAATATGAAAAATATTTTTTATTACGGGAAAAGAATCTCCTGGCTGGAAATTCTTGAGGATAATAATTTTGGTCAGTTGGTCAATGATTAGTAACGGAAGAACTACAAAAAGTACTAACATAATAAAGAGTCTTGCAAATTAAGACTTCTTTCTCTTTACCTCTTCTTCTCTCTGGCAATCTATGCAAAGGATTGCGTAGGGAACAACGCTTAAGCGTTTACGAGCAATCTCCTTATTGCATTGTGAACATCGACCATAACTTTTATCTTTTATTCTTCCCAGCGCCTCGTCTATAGCGTAAATTACCTTCTGGTTGTCAGAAGCAAGATTTAAGGAAAACTCCCGATCGTAATTATCCGAGGCCTGATCAGCCATGTGAAAAGAATATCCTGAGAGGTCCCCCGAGGCTTCTCTTTGCGATTTACTC
>CAZEQA010000174.1:0-3290 GCA_964514265.1 uncultured Planctomycetia bacterium
CCGGCGCTATAGTCCAACATTTTGTCCTGGCCACAGGTAACCAGATTGCAACGAAAGGCCACCTCATCTTCTTTTAACTCTATTCCCCTATTTGCAGCTTCCAGAGACCCGCGCCCGCTATAAAATTTTGCCGGCTCATAACCCAATATAGAAAGATTGGCCACATCGCTTGCCGGAGCCATCCTATCAGGAATTGTCTTTACCCAACCAACCTGACCCTCCCGGGCGATATAATCCATATGGGGAGTTTTGGCTACTTCAAGCGGGGTCTTGTCATATAACTCTTCCAGAGGATAATCAGCCATTCCATCGCCTACTAAAACAACATACTTCATAATCAGAATCCTATCTCTTTTACCACTGCTTTTAGATTTGCTGATAAAACTTTTGGTCTTTTTATCGTTGCTATTGCCCGGTCCGGGTCTTTTAGGCCGTGGCCGGTCAGAACACAAACGACTCGTAGTACGTTGTGCGTATTGCGTATTGCGTTTTTAAAAAATCCTTTCTTAGCTAATTTAAATAAACCGGCAACAGAAGCAGCTGATGCCGGTTCAACGAAGATTCCTTCCTTTGCCGCCAAAAATTTATAGGCAGCAACAATCTCCTTATCTGAAACCATATCGATTAATCCGCCCGACTCATCGCGGGCCGCCTCTGCCCGCTTCCAGCTTGCAGGATTGCCGATTTTTATAGCTGTAGCCAAAGTTTTCGGCTTTTTAACAATCTTCTTACGTACAATAGGCGCTGCGCCTTCTGCCTGAAATCCGCACATCTTCGGAAGACCTGCGCTCTTGCCCATCTTTTTATACTCCTTATATCCCTTCCAATAGGCAGTAATATTTCCCGCGTTGCCTACAGGAATAAAATGATAATCCGGGGCACGTCCCAAGACATCGCAGATTTCAAAGGCAGCGGTCTTTTGCCCTTCGATTCTGTTGGGATTAAGAGAATTAACCAAAGTGATAGGATATTTATCGGTAATCTCACGCACCAAACAAAGGCAGTCGTCAAAGTTTCCGTCGATGGCAATCACGTTTGCTGCGTGGATTAAAGCCTGGGCCAATTTTCCCAAGGCAATTGAACCTTTGGGAATCAACACTACGCATTCCATTGCAGCAGCTGCTGCATAGGCCGCTGCTGAAGCAGAGGTATTACCGGTTGAGGCACAGATTACTGCCTTTGCCCCTTCTTCTTTTGCTTTGGAAACAGCCACTGTCATTCCTCTATCTTTGAAAGAGCCAGTGGGGTTGAGGCCTTCATATTTAAGGTAAATTTCTGCGTCAACTCCTATAGCCTTTCCCAGGGACTTAGTTAAAAGAAGAGGCGTATTGCCCTCCAGTAAGGTAATGATGGGGGTCCGCGTTGTAACCGGTAGATACTGTTTGTAGCTTTTAATTACTCCCTGATAGCTCATAAGCGCTCCACCCTTATGGCCACAGTTTTCTTTCTGATAGTTTCCAGACGGTCTATCTTTTCTAAAGCAAGACGCATTGAGCGTTCACTGGCTTCGTGAGTCATCATTACGATAGGAACAATTCTCGCGCGCTTCCTCTCCTTCTGAGAAACACTGGCGATACTAATTTTATGCTGGCCTAAAATCCCCGCAATCTTGGCTAAAACCCCTGGTCGGTCGATAGCCATAAAGCGGATATAATAGCGTGATATAATCTCTTCAATCTTGCGCACTCTGTGAATATTAGTCTTGTAAATTAACTGTGGTTTTACCGCTGGGGCATCTCCTTTGAGACTGTCGACTAAATCGGCAATATCACTAATTACAGCGCTGGAGGTAGGAAATCTTCCTGCGCCTTCACCGTAAAAGACCTGCTCGCCGATTAAATCTCCGCTGAGGTAAATGGCATTGTAGATACCGTTCACAGAAGCCAAAAGGTGTCTTCTGGGAATCAATGTAGGCTGGACTCTCAATTCCAATTCATCTTTCTCGGATTTGGCAATGGCCAAAAGTTTAATCGTATATCCGAGCTCGTGTGCATATCTGATATCATTTAAAGAGACATCGGTTATTCCCTCTACATAAACTTTGTCCAGGGAAAACCATTTGCCAAAACCCAGGGCTACCAGGATTATCAATTTATGCGCCGAGTCTATCCCCTTAAGGTCTAAACGCGGCCTTTTTTCTGCATAACCTTTCTGGCGGGCAACTTTGAGTGCCCGACGAAAATCCCAATTCTCCTGGGCCATCTGGGAAAGGATGTAATTTGAGGTCCCGTTGACGATTCCATAAATTTTTTGCAGGCGGTTAGCAATTAAACTTTCACGCAGAGACTTAACTATAGGTATACCTCCGCCCACACTGGCCTCAAAGTAAACTCTACAGGAGTTTCTTTTTGCCTCCGAAAAGATTTCTTCTGCGCATTCTGCTAAGAGCGCTTTATTTGCGGTAACTACATGCTTTTTATTTCTTAAGGCGCCGATGACTATCTCTTTTGCCGGATGTATGCCTCCCACCAATTCCACCACAATCTTAATCTGGGGGTCATCTAAAATTTGCCTTACATCCCTGCTCAAGAGCGAGGGGGCTACCTGCACAATCCTTTTGCGCCGTAAATTAATATCGCAAATCTTTTTCAAATGTATTTGTGCGCCTAATTTCTTTCTTAAAAGATTCGCGCGCATCTTCAAGGTCTTTACCACCCCGCTGCCTATAGTCCCAAAACCGACTAAACCAATATTTATCCTCTCCATTTTTACTGTCCTTTATCTTTTAAAAATGATTGTATAAAGCTTCGTAAGAGCTGCTTCTGTTCATCGTTAATGTTAATGAATTTAACTCTAATTTCATAGATAAATTTTTCATTAATTTCTTCACAGCCTACTACCCGGCCCTCAAGCTCAACTGGCTCCTTTTGTACAGGGAGTTGCAATTTAATGTCTAAAATGGTGCCGGAAGAAAAGGCGTGGCCTCCAGTAAAAGAAACTCCTCTTTCGCTCAAATCTTTTGTTCGCGTTATATCTACATACGGCTCCAGAGATACCTGAACCCCTCCAAGAGGAGGTAGTTCTTTAATCTTGTATTGAACAATAACCTCTCTCTTTAGTCGCGGAAGTCCCCTTCTCTCCAGTCCTTCCCGTTGTTTCTTCTCTGAGTTATTTTGTGCTTTTTTATTGGCCATTAGCCATTTGCTAATCTAGTCTGCTTCGCTGAAGTACTTCCGTCTTCAGCTTCGCAGGACCTATTCCTACGAAGCCATACCATTGTCTAGATGTTGAATGGCGAAGTAGAATGGTCGGGACGGCCGGACTCGAACCGGCGACCCCTTGAACGTCGT
>CAZEQA010000175.1:0-3274 GCA_964514265.1 uncultured Planctomycetia bacterium
CACCGCCATCATCAACCCGCAGAGCATAATCGGTGCGGTGGGTTGATTAACAAACAGCGCAATTAATACCCCTGCTGCCAGTGCAATAGGAAATAGTCTAACCAGACTATTAACCACTGTTCTATAGCTCATCTCAGCATGGATAGGTTTAATTAGCGAAAAGGAAATAAACCCTATAGCCGCAATAACAAATATCGTCCAGCCTATTGGCCCAATCGCTAATAACCCTAGTTTAGATGCAATAGCTAAAGCCATAGCAACCGCTGATAAAATAATGCCAAATTCAAGAAGGGCATTTATTCTGGTATTCCCCGTCACCTGGCCCTCAACCTTCCTCTGTGCTGTAGCAATTGAGTGTATATAGATACTTCCGCAGATTATTATCAAAATTAGAAATGCCAACATTGCTACAGGAGCAATAATAACCGCTACACCAAGGGCTGGAGCAAATACTTCCGGAGCAAAAATAGCTAAGGCTGCAAGTCCTATAAAGATACCGCCTGCTATTAAAGCGCCGTATCCCACTGAATACCCATCAAGAACTCTGTCAACGCCTATCTTCCTTAAACAGTAATAACCCGCCCCAACCATTACAAAAGCACCAATTCCTGCTGCAGTTATCATCCAAAGTGGCATCCCAGTTACATTCATAAAATTAATCAAGGCAATAATTGCTAAACTAAATAACAATGCCTGCGCTCCTCGTTGCAGAGGTTGGATACTTACCGGAGTAAACTTGACTAACTGTCTGTAACCTAAAGCTAATCTTATAAACATTGCCACAAGACCCAGGATGCTAGCAATAGCTGCAACGGTGACAAAAGCTGTCACACTCCAGGGTAGTTCCACTACGCTGGCAAAAGAAGCAAGCAACAATGTAGCTATTGCCGTCACGGGACTCACATGAATTACAATTCCTAAAAGACCTTTAACCATCTCTACGGCAACATCTTTCGAGCCAGAAGGATTGTTTTGGTCTGTTGCCGGACCTTTCAGTCCTGCCACTGCATCCTCTGCCCGCTCAAATCCTCTTTCTTTCGCTTGAATTGAATAAACCAATGTCCATCCGACAATAGTAAGCAGGGTAAGCCCGGCAATAATCAACGCTGCTGCCAATGGATGAGTCAAGGCCAGCTCATATCCACCAATCCTAAGTCCTCTTAAAAGGCCTGCCTTGGCAATGAAACCAATAACTAAAGAAACCACCGTAAATACGAGGGCAGCCCGCTTAAACGGCCTATTCAGCCGTTCCATAATCGATATCTTCTGCTCTATACGCACAGCATCCGTGCCTAATTGCCCCTGGGCTATCTTGGAAATATAATCTTCAGTCACTTTCATCAATATAGCCAGGGTCCTGTTGTAAGCCTTCTCCATTGCCCCTCTCTTCAGAGAACCCATACTCCTAATTCCCAGTAATTTCCTGATTAATTCAGTAAATCTCACTGTGGCTGAGATATCATCTATATCCTGCCCATACTCTTCAACAAGACGGTTGAGTTCCAGCCAGCTATAATCAAATATAAGAAGAATATCTATTCTCAAGGCTTCCACCTCTGCGTCACTCATTTCACTGACGGCATCGGCATCTATAAGATGTTGGGCTAACCAAAGCCTTACTTCCATTGTAGACCAATTTAGAACCTGCTGCCTTAACCCAAACAATTCTTTTCTATATTGCTCATATAATGCATTTTCTCTTCTGGTCATCTCAAGTTGTGATTTCTTTTGTTCAGAAATACATTCTCTTACTGCTTCAATAATGTTTAAAACATCTCTTTCTGCTATAGGGCCTCTCTTAACTTTTCTTGCCAATACTCTTAGCGCTTCTTTTTGCGATGTGGCATACTTTTTAAATATCCCATCCTCTAAAGAGCCTATGACCATTACCAAGGGATTATCTCGAACACGGCTGAAGAACTGTTCTTTATCAATACTGCTTTCACTTACAAATGCCTGTATTGAAAGAATGCGCTTGCCTTTCATCTGGCCCTGCAATTTAATGTTTAAACCGAGTTCAGTCACCTTTGTAACCACTGCTATCATTCCGGGAGTGGTTGCCAGTTCTCTGACTAAATCCTTAATTTTTCCTACGTTAGTGGGATCAATGCGCCTTAAGTATACACTGGTATCTACACCCGACTTCCTTAATCTTCTTCGCAGAACCCCTTCAAATTGCCTTGCTTCCCTGGGGGTCTCGGGTTCAATGATTACGGACAATCCGCTACGACGCGCCTCTAAGGCCTTCTCCACTGTGCGTGGATGGGAACCTCCTTGTTTGGTAGGATATAGTTCATCGCCTATAGACTCTCTGTTTATTTCTGGAGCATCTATAGTATGAATTGCTTTTTTAGGGTATAACGGTTCCATTTCGTCGGTTTTATATCTTCCGGCAAAACCGGCAACGAAATTAAATAACTCCAAGAAGTCCGGGATGGTTATCTTTGTAATAGTCATACCTGAGCCCTTCGGAGAAATCCTCTCTTTTTGCTCCACTGCCTCATGTAAATTACCACTCCATCTATGTCCTGGCTCAAGGGCACCATTATCTCCGACAATTTGTACTCCCGCTTTCGTTTGCTCATAATGCTCGCCTTTTCTCTTGCATAATTTTGCCTCTAAGGCCTTTTTTACGGCTCGCATCCATTGGACTTTAGGTGTTCCTTGCGGCATCAGGGCCTTGATTTCCCGAACTGTGCGGCCGGTAATAACTAATCTATCTTCGCTTAATGCCTCACTATCCCAATAAGAATTGGCTTTTGCTTGTTCTGCTCTTACAATAATCCTTACGGCTGCCCTCTTTGCCAGAAGTGTCAAGTTAGCAACTGTATCATTGGTTTTCTCTGGCCTGGAAAGAATAAGTGGGGTAAGGCCTCCTTGGCCAAATGTATGATAGATTTCGTCTCCTCCTACCGCCCAATCAGCCGGATTGAAAAGCTGCTCATCCTTAGTAAGCGCCAAAGTTGAACGCAAGTAATCGTGGCCTAAATCTTTAATTAAACCAAGAAGAACATTTGTCCGTTGATATACATCTTTTCTCCGGCGCAGTTCAACCTTGCCGTTTTGATAGACATACTGTCTTTCTATCCCTTGTGCATCTTTTTCTATATACCCTACAACATAACCAGTCCCTTCCAAGACTCTCGCTGCAAATTCTACATCACGTTCTACTAATTTCGGGTTTGCTGTGCTATGGAATACATGAAGCCTGCCGCTACGCAATAATGCATAGTCAAGCACATCGCAAGCTACTTGTTTTCCGCCATCCATAGTC
>CAZEQA010000176.1:0-3253 GCA_964514265.1 uncultured Planctomycetia bacterium
AGGACGCCGGATTCTCATTCCGGTAGCACGGGTTCAAATCCCGTTGGGGCTACCAATCATTAAATATGTTAACTTTAAAAAAACAAAGAGCATTAGACTGCAGAGTTACAGTCTAATGTGTAGTTAGGCAAGGACAGGGGCATTTACTGTTATGGCATTCACTCAATTATTTAATGTTTTAAATATGCGTTCACTTAAAAGATCTATTTTCAAGATAGGCCTTTTTAGCAATAGATTTATAGTCGCATCTCTTATAGCCTCTGTTTTTCTGTTAGCCATGGTGCTTTATGTCCCATTTTTCCAAGGCGTATTTCAATTTGTGCCCTTAGGTTTATTAGAAATATTAATTATAGTTCTTTTATCATCTTCAGTATTGTGGTTAGGTGAGTTGTGCAAGTATTTGAAAAAATAAATATTTCGCGTAGTCTTATTTAGAATTTCGGTTGCGCCCTTTTAAAAGATGCTATATAAAATCTTTGCCGACATAATTGGGAAATAGGGGACGGTTCTATTTTTTTGGCTGCTTTCTGTTATCAACATCGACCAGCCCGGGGAGCCAAACTTGAAGAAGCGTCGAGAAAATCGGCGCTTTTTCTTTTATGAGAATCCGTACGGTGGCCAGTGGCCGCCCGCACCCGGCCAGCCCTTTATGCTTTTCTGGTCTGGTCCGGATTTACCTCCGCGCCTTCAGCACCAGCGCCCACGAGGCGAACAGCCGAGCTGGTCTCATCCAGCAACCACCGCCCGCCTTCCTCTGGGGCTTAAAGATTCTTTTTCTTGCAGCCGTGTATTATATTTGGTAAAATGATGTCGATAGTTTTAGCGCTCCGAAAAGCAAGGAGCCATTTTTGACGAGACTCGAACCGCTTCGGCGGTTCGGGTCGTCGATCGATTTAATTATGGCCATAGTGCCATATGAGTTTAAGACCCATGCAATCCGAACTTTTTCGGATTTGAAATAAGCCCTCGAGCTGGAAAAGGTCGATGGCTTTTTTGTTAAAGTTCAGTCGCGTGTTTCCGGAATTGTGGAATTGTTTTGTCATTTTTAACACCAGACCATTTGTATTCAAAGCAAATGGGAACGTCGTATACGAGGAGGGATGATAATGAAACCAAAAATGATTGCGGCACTTGTGCTGGGAGGCTTGTTGTTAATTGTTTTGCTTCAGAATACACAGGTAGTTTCTCTGAGATTCCTGTTTTGGCAATTAAGTATGTCGCGGATTATTTTGCTGCCCCTGGTAATGTTGATAGGATTTGTTATTGGAATCTTTCTCGGGAGGGCATCGCGCGATTGGTAGCAAACCATAAGGAAGGTTAGCAAAGAGGTGAGGAAGAAGTATGAAAAGACAAACTAAAAGCATAAGTAGATTGCCGGAAGGTCTCTTAGATAAAATGCATCGCTATTGGACTGCGGCTAATTATCTTTCTGTGGGACAAATATACCTAGTGGATAACCCGTTATTGAAAGAGCCCCTTAAGAAAGAGCACGTAAAATCGAGGCTCTTAGGCCATTGGGGAACGACACCCGGGCTTAATTTTATCTATGCACACCTTAACAGAGTCATAAAAGAACAGAATCTGAATATGATTTATGTTACCGGGCCAGGGCATGGCGGACCTGCTTTAGTCGCTAACACGTATTTAGAAGGAACTTATAGCGAGTTTTATCAGGAAATTTCACAGGATGCCGATGGAATGAAAAAACTATTTAAACAATTTTCATTTCCGGGGGGCATACCAAGCCACACTTCCCCGGAGATTCCCGGATCTATTCATGAAGGAGGCGAATTGGGTTATGCGCTTTCCCATGCATTTGGCGCCGCATTTGATAATCCTGATCTGATAGTTGCGTGCGTAGTCGGTGACGGCGAAGCCGAGACAGGCCCGCTTGCCGCCGCGTGGCATTCAAATAAATTCCTGAATCCTATTGGCGACGGGGCCGTATTGCCAATTCTGCATCTTAACGGTTATAAAATCGCGAATCCTACTGTTTTGGCGCGTATTAGCAAAGAGGAATTAGAGAGTCTGTTCGTAGGATATGGGTATAAACCTTTTTTCGTAGAAGGATCTGACCCTAAAGTGATGCACAGAGCTATGGCTGAAACCCTTGATAAGGTTATTGCTGAAATTAAAAACATTCAGAAAAATGCGCGGACAAACGGCGTTAGTAAAAGACCAAAATGGCCTTTAATTGTATTAAAAACTCCAAAAGGCTGGACAGGACCGAAAGAAGTGGATGGCAAAAAAACAGAAGGTTCCTGGCGGTCTCATCAGGTTCCTTTTGCGGAAGTCGATACAAATCCAGATCACCTTAGGCTTTTGGAAGAATGGATGAAAAGTTACAAGCCAGAAGAGCTTTTTGACGATAATGGAAAGCTTATTCAGGAATTAGCTGATTTAACGCCTAAAGGTGATAAGCGCATGGGGGCAAATCCTCATGCAAATGGCGGGAGTTTGCTTAAGGATTTAAAGATGCCGAATTTTCGTGACTACGCTGTTGATGTCCCTGAAAAAGGACAGGTCACAGGAGAAGCCACCAGAGTCATGGGCAGGTTTTTAAGGGATATAATGAAGCTTAATAAAGATCAAAGGAATTTCAGGGTAGTTGGCCCGGATGAAGTGAACTCAAACCGACTGGGTGCGTTATTTGAGGTGACTAACAGGGTATGGATGGGCGATGTCATTCCTGAAGATGATCACCTTGCTCAGGACGGGCGCGTTATGGAAATATTAAGTGAACATACATGTCAGGGGTGGCTTGAGGGTTACCTTTTAACAGGACGCCATGGACTCTTTACCTCATATGAGGCTTTTATCCATATAGTGGACTCAATGTTTAATCAGCATGCCAAATGGCTTAAAGTAACGAGAAAAGAGATTCCATGGAGGCGTCCCATAGCATCGCTGAATATACTTCTTTCTTCCCACGTATGGAGGCAGGACCATAATGGCTTTAGCCACCAGGATCCGGGTTTTATTGATCACGTTGTCAATAAGAAGGCAGATGTTATAAGAGTTTATTTTCCTCCGGATGTCAATACTCTACTTTCCGTAACCGATCATTGCCTAAGAAGCAGGAACTATGTGAATGTGATATTGGCCGGCAAGCAGCCAAACCCGCAATGGCTTACAATGGAAGAGGCTATTGAGCATTGCACAATAGGTATCGGCATTTGGGAATGGGCAAGTAATGATAAGGGCGGTCATCCCGATGTTGTAATGGCGTGCTGCGGAGATGTGCCTACAATTG
>CAZEQA010000177.1:0-3252 GCA_964514265.1 uncultured Planctomycetia bacterium
AAATTTAACTCTAGCCTAAGACTCCAGCCCAAGACATCAAAGCCTAAAGCCTTAGACATCCTTGACTAAAACGCCTGATTGTGTTATATTATATCTTTCCTAACCCTATAACTCTGCCTTAGAAAAGGATGTATGATGGAGTCCCGCAAACTAGGAAATTCCGATATAGAAGTAACTACTTTAGCCTTAGGGACCTGGGCATTTGGTGGCGACAGGTGGTGGGGCAAACAAAAGGATTTAGATTCCCAAAAGACCCTCTACCGGGCAATTGAATTGGGAATAAACTTTATCGATACCGCCCCCATATATGGTAATGGCCACTCAGAACAAGTAATCGCAGAGGCACTGAAAAAAGAGAGATTAAGGGATAAAATCATTTTAGCCACCAAGGCAGGTTTGCGTTGGGAATATCCGGAAAGTGAAACGAGCTTTTACAACTTAAAAAGAGAAAGCATCCTCAAAGAAGTAGAAGACTCATTAAGGAGATTAAACACCGGGGTTATCGACCTCTATCAGGCCCATTTTCCTGATGCCTCCACGCCCATAGAGGAGACAGCCGAGACTTTATATAAACTTTATCAACAGGGAAAGATTAGAACCGTTGGGGTAAGCAACTTTTCAGTGGACCAGATGCAACAATTTTTGAAATCCTGCCCCCTGCATTCTCTTCAGCCGCGATATAGTATGTTTAGAAGAGAGATAGAAAACGAAACCCTTCCCTTTTGTATAAAAAATAATATCGCTGTTATCGCCTATAGTCCTTTGGACAGCGGAGTTTTGACAGGAAAGTTCTTTTTTGGCGAGAAAATCCCGCAGGATAAGGTGCGCAGCATAAATTACGACCTGAAAGAAGAAAATTTTGCGCTTAATAAAGAAGCTATCATCAAGCTGAAAGAAGTCGCTTCTAAATACAAAAAGACCCTCTCTCAACTTGCCCTAAATTGGGTAATTGCCCAGAAAGGCATAACTTCTGCAATTGTGGGAGCAAGAAGACCCGCACAGATAGAAGAAAATACAGGTAGCGCGGGATGGAGAATAGCTAAAGAAGATATGGAAACTATCGAATCGATTTTACAAGAAAGAGAAAAGGCAATAGAAAAAGATGCGCGATAAGATTGAAAAGATATTAACGGAAGAAGTAAAGCCAATGCTTTCTATGCACGGCGGAGGCGTGGAGTTAGTTGACGTGACTGAGGAGGGCATAGTCAAGGTGAGATTAACCGGCGGCTGTTGCGGATGTCCTTCAGCCCAGGCAACTATAACCCAGGTAGTGGCAAGCGCCATTAAGGCTAAGGTCCCAGAGGTCAAAAGGATAGAGGCAGTATAAGTGAGGACATAAGTTATGGAGCCATAGCGAACATAACTTATCTGTCCGAACTTATCCTTGACATTTTTTATAATGCAACTTATGCAAAAATGTCAAGGATTCAATTCGCACTTATCACTTACCTCCTCAGCACTCCGTAAGTGATGTGTTCATTAAATTGAAAATATATATAGACGTATTTATTACGGGTGTAGCCTTGGGTTGGGGGCCGTGCCTCTGGTTTTGTGCTCCGATATTACTTCCCTATATTGCGGCCACCCAAAAAGGTTGGTTTGAAGGATTAAAGATTACTTTAGCCTTTTCTTTTGCACGCATAGTTCCCTATGCAATATTGAGTTTAATCAGTGCAACTTTGGGTCCCTATTTAATCAAAAGGTTTTACGAAGATAAAGAGGGGTTGATTATCTATATCTCCGCCGGCGCTCTTATTAGTTTATTGGGAATAATTATTCTTCTTGGAAAAGCTCAAGCGCTGTATTGTTGGATACCTTTTAGAAAGTTTAATGCACAGGGTGTGAAAGAAATGGTTCTATTGGGACTTATGGTAGGCTTTGCACCCTGCATACCTTTACTGGGCCTGCTTGCATATGTCGCTTTTAATGCGCAGAATTCTCTCCATGGGGCGACTCTGGGGTTGACCTTTGGGATGGGCACAGTTGTTTCGCCTTTGATTTTATTTGGACCTCTGGCTGGGGGAGCTGCCGGCCTTTTGCTTAAGAAACCCTTAATTCACAAAATATTTAGTCGGGCCTGCGGCCTGATTCTTGTATATTTGGGAATGGGGATGGTATTTGGGGCTTTATGATTAAAGAGAATGTCCGCCAGATTTTAGAGGAACTGCCGGGAGAGGTCGAGCTGGTAGCCGCGGCTAAGACCAGAACTGTTCAGGAGATTGAGGAAGCAATAGAGGCAGGCGTTAAGATTATCGGAGAAAACTATGTCCAGGAAGCAGAAAGGGCATACAGGGTAATCGGCAAAAAAATAAGATGGCATTTTCTAGGGAATCTGCAGAAGAATAAGGTAAGCAAGGCAGCAAAGATATTTGATATGATTGAGACAGTCGATTCGCATGCTCTAGCCGTTGAAATTGACAAGATATGCCTGCGCGAAAGTAAAATTATGCCCGTACTTGTGGAGATAAACAGCGGCAAAGAAATTCAGAAGTTCGGTGTGATGCCAGAAGAAGCCGAAGAATTAATAGAAAAGGTATCTTGCCTTAAGAATATAAAAGTAATGGGCCTGATGACTATGGGGCCGCGTTTTGGCGAAGCCGAAGAGGCCCGGCCTTATTTTATCAAGACCAAGAAGTTATTCGATGATATTCGCGCCCTGAATCTCAGCGGCGTGGAAATGAAGTATCTTTCTATGGGTATGACTAACTCTTATCGAGTTGCCATAGAAGAAGGGGCGAATATTGTCAGGATCGGCAGCAAGATATTTGGTGAGAGGCCAGAAGATGAATCTTGAGGGAAGAAAGAAACTCGCTATCAGAGCCTGTAGAGAAGTAGGCCGGATATTGCTGGATAACTTTGGCAAGCCCATCAAAGTCGAAAGTAAAGGCGATAGAGATTTAGTTACCGATATCGATAAAAGGTGCGAAGCACTAATTATAGGACTGATTAAAAAGAGCTTTCCCGAAGATGGCATTCTTTCCGAAGAAAGCCCTGCTCATTTTTCCAGCTCAGGATTTATCTGGATAATTGACCCCATAGACGGGACGCACAATTTCATCCGTAATATAGAAATCTTTGGCACGTCCATTGCTTTAGAATTTAAAGGAGAGGTTGTCTTAGGCGCAATTTTTATGCCTTGTACTAAAGAGCTTTATACCGCCCAAAAAGGAAAAGGCGCTTATTGCAATGGCAAAAGGCTCACTGTATCGAAAAGAAAGTTAAGAGAAGCCACCCTGGTTTATGATAGCAGTA
>CAZEQA010000178.1:0-3242 GCA_964514265.1 uncultured Planctomycetia bacterium
ATCAATGGAAGGGTAAGTCCTTAAAAGAATTTACAGAATTTTGTTGACGCGACCACCATCAAATAAAGTTTGCAATTTTACTTAGGATGTGTTACAATTTTTGTCTAGAAAAAATGAGACATTTCTTGGGGGTTATTTCAATCGGGTTTATGTTAGGGACTTCTTGTGTATACGCGCAAGAGTTGAAGGCCATGGAAAACGAAATCATTTTGCCTCAGCCTTGGCTTAAAGGGAAGATATCAGTTGAGCAGGCAATAGAGCAAAGAAGGTCAAAGCGCCGCTATCACCCCCAAGAACTAACTCTGGCCCAAATGAGCCAACTGCTTTGGTCAGCGCAAGGGATTACCGATAGAAAAAGTGGATTTCGGGCAGCACCTTCAGCTGGGGCGCTTTACCCGATGGAAATCTATTTGCTCAATAAAGACGGCTTATTTCACTATTTGCCAGAAGAACATAAATTAGAGCAGGTTTTGCAAAAAGACCTGCGTAGGGAGCTGGCCAGCGCAGGTCTGGGTCAAAGCTTTATTGCCCAGGCGCCCGTGGATATTGTTATTGCCGCGGTTTACGAAAGGATTACTTCTCGCTATGGCAGAAGGGGTGAACTCTACACCGATATTGAAGTAGGGCATATTGCCCAGAATATCCATTTACAGGCAGTTGCCTTGGGGCTGGGTTCAGTTCCTGTAGGGGCATTTGATGAGGGGGCAGTAAAAGAGCTACTCAAACTACCGAATAAAGAGCAGCCTTTATATATTATCCCCGTGGGATATGCAAAATAAGGAGGCGTAATATGGGTTTGCTAAAAGAAAACAAAAAAAAGCTCATTCAGGACCATAAGATGCATGAAAGAGATACCGGCTCTGATTCTGTACAGATTGCCCTGCTTACAGAAAGGATTAACAGCCTAACAGAACATTTTAAAACGCACAAAAAAGACCACCATTCAAGACAAGGGCTTTTGCGTCTGGTAAATCAACGGAGGAAACTGTTAAAGCATCTTAAGCGAGAAGATAAAGAGCAGTATGAAAACCTGATTAAGAAACTTAACTTAAGGAAATAAATGCTATGGAAGGAAATAATATGTCAGAAAAAGTAGAGTTAAAGCTAGATGGGGAGAATTTAATTATTCAGACAGGAGAAATGGCTAAGCAGGCGGACGGGGCAGTTACCGTCCATTATGGAGGTACTGTAGTTTTAGTCACTGCAGTGATATCCGATAAGCCCAAAGAGGATGCCGGCTTTTTTCCGCTGTTTGTAGAATATCGGGAGAAGACCTACGCTGCGGGTAGAATTCCAGGAGGGTTTTTCAAGAGAGAAGGCCGGCCTTCGGAAAAAGAGATATTAACCGCCAGGCTCATTGACCGTCCCATTCGGCCGCTATTCGTGGAGAATCTCTTCAATGAAGTGCAAGTAATGGCTATTGTTCTTTCCAGTGACGGCGAGAACGATCCCGATGTCCTGGCCATAGTAGGTGCTTCCAGCGCCCTGATGTTGGCTAATATTCCTTTCGGCGATAAATGCCCATTTAATGGGCCAATTGGGGCGGTACGGGTAGGCAAGATTGGCGAACAATTCATTCTTAACCCAACTTATAGCCAGTTAGATGAGAGTAGTTTAGATTTAGTAATCGCCGCCACAGATGAGGGTGTGGTGATGCTAGAGGCAGGAGCAAATGAAGTAGCCGAAGAAACTATCATTGCGGCCCTAGATTTTGCCCAGAAAAAACTGCAGGAGATTATTAATCTCCAGCACCAACTTCAGAAAAAAGTAGGGACAAAATGGAACCGCACACCCCGCCAACTTGGAGTTAAGGAAATCAATGCGCAGCTTTTGCAAGAAGTAAAGGAGAGCTCCCTTGATGAGATAAACCAGATTCTTGAAATGGGCAGCAAAGAAAAAAGGTTAGAAAGAACGGATTTGTTGACTGAACAATTAATAGAGAAGTTGGTTACTGAAGAGTCTGCTTATACCGAACAGGATATTAAAGCAGCCTTGGATGAACTAATGAAGCAGCAGGTAAGAAAGTTGGTAATTGAAAAAAAGAAGCGTATCGGGGAACGGGGATATGCGCAGATTCGCCCCCTTGATTGTAAAGTTGGTGTTCTGCCCCGAACCCATGGTTCAGGGTTATTTACGCGCGGAGAGACGCAGAGCCTTTCTGTGACTACATTAGGCAGCCGTTCAGATGAGCAGATGGTGGAAGCCCTGGAAGGAGAGATGTTCAAGACCTTTATGCTTCATTACAGCTTTCCTCCTTTTAGCGTAGGAGAGATCCGTCCGATTAGAGGTCCGGGAAGACGCGAGATTGGCCACGGTGCCCTGGCTGAGCGGGCTTTAAGCCGGGTAATGCCTTCTAAAGATAAGTTTCCTTATACGGTACGTGTGGTTTCTGAGATTCTTGAGTCCAACGGTTCTTCCAGTATGGCCACAGTCTGCGCAGCAAGCCTGGCTTTAATGGATGCCGGTGTGCCGATTAAAGCGGCAGTTGCTGGAATTGCCATGGGTCTGGTGAAGGAAGGTAGGCATGCGGCCATCTTGACTGATATCTTAGGGTTAGAGGACCATTTTGGGGATACTGATTTTAAGGTTGCCGGGACAAGAGAAGGGATCACCGCCATCCAGGTAGATATTAAGATTAGAGGGATAGATAGCGGGATTATTAAGCAGATATTGACTGAGGCCAAAGATGCCCGCTATTTTATTTTAGACAAAATGGCCGAAGTAATTGATCAAGCAAGAAGCCACGTTTCTAAATACGCCCCTAAAATTCACGTGCTTAAAATAGATACGGGCAAAATTGGCGAACTCATCGGTCCCGGCGGTAAAACTATCCGCAAGATTATTCGCGAGACAGGTGCGGCCATTGACGTGGAAGACGATGGCCGAGTAATTGTCTTGGCCCAAGATTCAGGGAGTCTTGAAGAAGCGCTTAATTATATTCAGGGCCTGACAGCGGAGCCAGAGGTAGGAAAAATTTATCCTGGGGTCATTAAAAAGGTAACCAATTTTGGCGCCTTTTGTGAGTTTATGCCCAACAAAGAAGGGCTGATCCATGTTTCCGAGCTCGCTGACAGATTTGTCAAGAATGTAGAAGATATAGTGAAAGTTAACCAGGAAGTTAAAGTTAAGCTCATCGGGATTGATGAACAAGGCAGAACCAAATTGAGTTTGAAGCAAGCGAAGTCCGCCGAAGCTGAAAGAGCATAAAGTACTTCAGCGTAGGCGGGCAAAAGAGGAAAATG
>CAZEQA010000179.1:0-3201 GCA_964514265.1 uncultured Planctomycetia bacterium
ACCCTTTTTTATTGACTTTTCAAGCTGAATTTACAGAGAACATTATACGCTACCCATATATTTTATCGGCGTCTTTTAAGCAAAATTTATACACATTTTCTAACCATATTACTATGGGTCTGTTGCTCGAGTTTCATTATAGGCTTACCTGAAACCCAAAATACGATTAATTGCCTATAAACAAAAAGCCTGAACCCACAACATTCTAACGAATGCTACAAGTTCAGGCCGTTCCCGAACAATACTATTAAAAAGCAAACAACGATTTTATAAGCTAAATGCCCTGTTCGCTTTTTCTTTTACAGTGTCCGTATAGTGTTTTTTTATATTAAATAAGTTTAAAATTTATTAAAGTTGGTTAAAACAAAGACTCTGCGTAACTCATTCTAAAAATCTATAGTTGCAACAATTTCAGGGACTTACGACATTTTGCCAAATCTGCCAATGAGCCAACCCCATTCAAGTGCGCTGCCAAGCTGCGCCACGTCCCGTTACAAATTTACAATTACGCTTTAGCTAAATCGAAAAGCTTACGCTTTAAGCTAACTGTTTTGCTTAAGCACAAGCTTAGTAGTAAATTTGTAACGGGACACGTCCCCGTATAGAACGCGTCCCGTTACAAATGTGCTAAGTAATGCCTAAGCCTGTTCTTAAGGTACTTTTTGCCCATACCAGTCTTTAAAAATTTCTCCCTGGCAATGGCATCGTTTTTGTCTATACAGGCTTCGTAATATATTAACTTAAATGGTAGCCTAGACCTTGTAGACGGTTCGCTTCCAGCATTGTGTTCTTTGAGGCGCCGCTTCAAGCTATCCGTAAACCCTGTGTAGAGCTTCCCATCCTTTTGACTTTGCAGAATATAGACATAATACATAGTATACTGTATCTGACATAGGGCTTATTATACCTGCCTTCTGGGGTGTTGTAAAAGGGGGGGTCTTCTATTAGATTTTATTTATTAGCCAAGCGCTTCTGGAGAAACTCGCGAAACTCCCGGGGATATTCTATTTTTGCCTTACCCGCAGAACATTTATCGACGCTCTCCACTATCTGAGGAATTTTATTGTAGGGAATACTGATTAATAATTTATCCTTTTCTACGTTGCATATCTTGCGGGCGGTATAATCGTAGAAAGACAAATTTATTTCTCCGGCCAATAAAGGATACATTATGGCCATCCGACAGGTAGGGCCGCCAATTTTAATCCTGGGCATCAGACCATCAATAAATGTGGCCAGCGTAAGCAGGCGGCAGGCTGCCTCGGCATTGCAAACAAAGATAACCAACTCTGGTTTGACCTCGCACCTCTCCATAGGACATAATGCAAAATAGACGCGGGAATTGTCGGGGACCTCTTCCATCTGAGAAATAAGCTTGTCCAGCGCTGAATAAGAGGAAAATAGTTTCTCCCCCTCCACTACAAATTTTTTTACCATACCGGCGACTTTAGGATTATCGAGTTTGCGAAAACCCAGATGCCAGGCCGCACCAAAACAGGCATTGTTTTCTTTGTTAATTTGTAATGTTTTACCTTTGGCTACTTCCAAAATTCCTCTACATATGCGCACCTTTTCCTTGGAGACATCCGACAATGGTTCTTTAACACAATTTAGTCCAACAGGGCTTGATTCCAATTTTAAAAGTTCTTTTAAAATTGAAGCAAATTTTTGCCACTCTTTCTGCTCTGTCATTGTTAATCTACGCCATGCCCCGTTTTGGAATTCTACACATATTCTCTTAAATATTCGAGATCTATTAACCCTTTATTAAAATATTGCTCTAAAGAATAGCGCATTGACTGCATACCAATGTCTCGTCCGGTCTGAACTATTGTAGGGATTTGTTTCCAATCTCCATCTCTGACAACCCTTTTCATCGCATCATTCACAACTAATATTTCTGCTGCCACAATAAGGCCTTTCCCATCTATGCGGGGTATAAGATCCTGGGTAATTATTCCTTTTAAAACAAGAGACAATCTTGTGAGCATATGCTTTTGTAATTCAGCTGGAAAAAAAGATATAATCCTATCCAAGGCCTGGGAAGAATCTGGAGCGTGAATGGAAGTAAGTACCAACATGCCTGTTTCTGCAGCTGCAATTGCTACCTCCATAGTCTCTACATCCAAGATCTCCCCTATAACTAATACATCCGGGTTCTGTCTTAAAGCATTCTTGCTAGCGTTAGAGAAAGAAAGGGTGTCTCTGCCGACTTCTCTCTGTTTTATAATACATTTTTTATTAGCATGTATATACTCAATGGGTTTTTCTATGGAAATAATTATCCCTTTTCTTTTATTGTTTAAGACTTCCACCATAGAAGCAAGGGTTGTGGTCTTACCCGCTCCCGTCCTGCCTGCTACCAGAATCAGCCCCTTTTTATTCCTTGTTATTAATTGTTCTACAACGGGGGGAAGCCCTAATTGATGAGGTAAACTTACCTGACTGGGAATCAATCTAAACACCGCTTCCATTCTATCTTGCTGCATATGAAGATTAACCCTGAATCTTTTCCCCTCTTCATAAGCAAAAACAAAGTTCATTTCTTTCTCTTCCATAAATTTTTTGTACCTATCCTGGTCTAAGATATTAAGAAATAGGCTCTTTAGAGTGTCCTTTCCCAGAGGTTCTCCTTTCTGAATTACCAATTCTCCTATCTTCTTGATTATGGGGGGATATCCGGCAACAAAATGGATATCAATAACACCTTCTAACTCTAACTCACTTAAGACATTACGAATATCAATCTTTTTGATAAATAGGTTAAGCCTTGTTCTATCTGCCTCATTAATATCTTCTATCTTCGCTCCTAATAGAAATCCGGAAGGTGCATCTTTGGATATTTCTATTCTCACGACACTTCCAATGAAAGAAACTTTTTTTTCATCGACAAAAAAAGTAATTCTTACTTTAGAATGCAAATTCATCTTTTCTACAGCGCAAAAACTGACACCTACTGTACTGATATCCCGCACTGGTGCAGCAACAGGAAGAGCAAAACTACCATCTTCTAAAACCTTTTCATACTGGATAAAAAGCGGGGATTGAAATCTTTTAGCCTCTCTTTCTCCATCCATAATAATCTCCTTTGGATAAACTACTCTGCCTTCTTTTCTCTGAGCATTAAATCATTAACTGCAACTCGCGGGTCTTTATCTTCATACAATACCGCGAAGACCTGAGCAGTTATGGGCATTTCTA
>CAZEQA010000180.1:0-3182 GCA_964514265.1 uncultured Planctomycetia bacterium
TTATTCATGAGATGGCGCATTTAATTGAACCTAATCACACCCGGGCCTTTTGGGGTATCGTGTATCAGTATAAATTAACAGAAAGAGCCAAAGGCTACCTCATGGCTAGAGGGTTTAATTCAGAAGAAGAATCAGCAGACATAGAGCAGGCAGATTAATATTTAAGATATGCGTGAGAATATAATGGGAAGATTATTTAAAAAAGAACAAATCTATGCGGTGCTGCGGCAATACTGGGGATATAATTCGTTTCTGCCATTGCAGGAAGAGGCGATTTCATCCATGTTGGGAAACGAAGACAGCTTAACGGTACTGCCTACAGGAGGCGGCAAATCCTTATGTTTTCAATTACCCGCTTTATTGAAGGAAGGCATGGTTGTAGTTGTTTCTCCGTTGATTTCTCTGATGAAAGACCAGGTGGATAACCTTAAAGATATGGGGATAGCTTCTTGCTACTTAAATTCCAGCCTGTCTCTCGAACAGCAAAGGGAAGCGATTGAGCAGATTCGGGAAGAGAGGATAAAACTCTTGTATATATCTCCGGAACGGTTACAAAATGAGGGAACTATAAATTTATTGAGTTCTGTTAGGCCTTCTTTCTTTGTGATTGATGAAGCGCATTGTATAAGCCATTGGGGACATGATTTCAGAGCGAATTACCGCAATCTTCGGATGATTAAAGAAAGGTTTAAGACTGTAAGCGTCCATGCCTTTACTGCTACCGCTACCAAAGAAGTGCAACTAGATATAGTAGAGCAGTTAAGGCTTATCAATCCTAAAATTTATATTGGCCGGGTAGACCGTTCCAACCTAACCTACCGGGTAATACCGCGTAAGCAGATTTTAAGGCAGATAATGGGGGTTTTAACAAAGCATGCCAATGAAGCAGGCATTATATATTGCTTGCGCCGTCGTGATGTGGATGCTGTTTCAGAGAACTTAAAAGGCTTCGGTATTGATAATGTTGGGTATCATGCCGGTATGTCAGATAAAGAACGCCATATAGCACAAGAGAGATTTGCCCGTGAAGAAGTGAATATAATTGTTGCCACAATAGCATTTGGCATGGGGATTGACCGTTCTAACATCCGCTTTATCGCTCATGCGGGTATGCCTAAAAGCATTGAACATTATCAACAAGAAACAGGCCGTGCCGGAAGGGACGGACTTCCCGCTTTTTGTTATATGTTTTACGGTGGCGCAGATTTCAGGCTATGGAGTTTCTTTGCAGAGGGGTCTTCTGAGCGGGAAGTAATGATGAAAAAGTTAAAAATTATTTACAATTTTTGCACTCAACCTCAATGCAGGCATAAGGTGCTGGTAAATTATTTCGGGCAGGATTACGAGAAACGCTCCTGCGATGCCTGCGATTATTGCTTGAATGAGCTGGACATGGTTGATGATGCGCTTGGTGTGGGGCAAAAGATATTATCCTGTGTAACTGAGGTAAGGCGGGAACATTATGGATTCGGTACGGGACATGTAGTAAGTGTGTTAAAGGGAAAGTTGACTGAGAAAATAGAACGTATGGGACATCAACACCTGCCTTCCTTTGGCATAATGCAGGAAGAACTGGAGGTATTTATACGCTATATGATCGAACAATTAACAGGACAAGACTTTTTGTTTAAAGAAGGCGAATTTTCAACGCTTTCAGTAACAGATGCCGGAAAACACCTGTTGCATGGAGAAGTATCGCCAATATTGTCCAAGCCTTTCCTTCGAACGAAGAAAAAAGAGATTACAAGGAGAAGCATTGAAAGAAGAGATGAAGAATGGGCAGAAATAGATCAGGGATTATTTCAAATATTACGCAAAAAGCGGACAGGGCTTGCACAGAAAAGAGGTGTTCCGGCATATATTATATTCAGTGATAAAACCTTAAGAGATATAGCCGCGAAGAAACCTGTAACTCAAGAGAGTTTTTCAGATATTTATGGCGTAGGTGAGAATAAATTAAGATCTTACGCTGATATATTTATTAAGGTTGTTAAAGATTATGAAGAAGAGCCGACTATCGTTCTTACCCAGCCTTCAGCATAAGGGTTAAGGATGGATGGTTATTTTTTATGGTATAGGAAAGTATATAGCGTATACCACTGCGAAAATTGCACATTAAGGTTATTGCGATCCCGAATGAAGAGTCTTCTTAAGAAGAAAAGCTACATTCGGGGAGGCAATTTTCTTATTTGTGTTTAACCAATATACACAATTCTTTTGCATGAGGCGATATTTTTCCATCTTCATAAGGAAATTCTTTGCAATAGGTTGGCTTTAGATTATAATCAACCTTGTGCACGGAACATAATCCATCAGCAGCAAGAAAGGAGCAAGGACTATCCTCGTAACTTGTAGCAACTTTATATCCGGAAGGAAACCCCTCGTCTTTCTTTAAATGATAAAACCCTCCACATAACCTAAGAGACGAAATGTTTCTGGCTTCCTTTAAATCTACCCATGCACCCTCTTGACAACAGTACGCTCTCTGCGGACATTTCAAACAATCAATTTTCTTCATTTTTCCTTTTTATAGCCACCCGACTTTTTCCGCCTTTTAAACCGGGGTTGTTGCGGACGCTCATTACTTTTACGCCGAGGCTTAGGTTTTCCCTCGGTTTTCCTCCCAGGCTTAATCTGCCCCTCAGTTTTTCTCCAAGGTTTGGGCTGCTTTCGTTT
Organism: uncultured Planctomycetia bacterium; assembly: GCA_964514265.1. GTDB lineage: Bacteria > Omnitrophota > Gorgyraeia > JAFGHF01 > JAFGHF01 > CAZEQA01. The sequence continues at coordinate 2,677 of CAZEQA010000180.1, forward strand.
TTTCCGCCAACGCATAGGATTCTCTTGGCTTTTCCGCTGAGGCATAGCTTGCTCTTCGATTCCAGCCGCAGCACGCCGCATCATAAAGCCACGCGAGCGCCTGCCTCTTTTATATCCGCCTATTTTGTGAAAAACCGGATTAAACCAGGCATTTCTCTGGTCTTTCTCTTCCCGGGGATGCTGTTGGGCTTTGGCCTTAATCTGTAGCCGCATCCTTTTTCTTTTCCCGCTATCCCGGCCTGCTTCCGATTTAGGACGCGCCGGGCTGACATTAAGAGGCCGACCCATAAATTCCTTTCCGGCCAGAGCGGCTATCGCAGCTTGCGCCTGCTGTTTATCAAGCATCTCCACAAAACCAAACCCCCTGGATTCGGCCCCTTTCTTATCCATCACAATCACCACGGAAGCAATACTCCCAAAACATTCAAAGGCCTTCCTTACATCTGCCTTAGTGGCGTCGAACGATAAGGTTAACCCCAAAAAAAAAAAGATAGTGAAGTTGCATG
>CAZEQA010000181.1:0-3170 GCA_964514265.1 uncultured Planctomycetia bacterium
ATATCAGAATGAGCAGATGGCCGGTGAAGATTATAACGATGAAGCAAAAGGAGACGTAACCGCAGAGTATAGTCGGCTTAAGGGTTTAACCATTCACCCTGAAGAGATTCCTGCACTTATTGATGAACTTCCTATTTTAATGGTAGCGGCTACTCAAGCGGAAGGTGAAACTCGAATCTGTGAGGCCGGGGAGTTAAGAGTTAAAGAGACAGATAGAATTAAAGCCATGGTCACTAATCTTTCGATGATGGGAGCAGAGATCGAGAGTTCCAGCAATGATATAATTATTCGTGGCCCTTCAGCACTTAGGGGAAGCCATGTAGACAGCTTCCACGACCACCGCACAGCAATGGCTACGGTAATTGCTGCCTTAGTCGCTCGCGGCCGCACTACTATAAAGAATATAGATTGTGTAGATGTCTCGTTTCCCGGCTTTTTTAAGACACTCTCGCACTTGCTACGTTAACTTTGCTTGGTGTTTTTGTTCGCTCGCCCCGTTCCAAATTTACTGTAAAGCTTTAGCTTAAGCAAAAGGGGTTGGCTTTAAGCATAGACTTTCTGATTTATCTAAAGCGTCTTTGTAAATTTGTAACGGGGCTCGCTGCAATTTTTTGCCGAGTTGTTGGACTTAACGGCTCGTTCGTTTGGCAAAATTCTCTCGTAAGAGGATAGTCTGGAAGTTCTCGGTCAGTTTTGCCACTCACTCGCCGTAAGTCCTAACAACTCATCTGCCAAAAAATTGCTAATCCTCGCTTCGCAATAAACACCAAAAAGGGTCAGGCGCTTTTTCTGGAATGTAACATCTTTGGCGAGGGGTGGCTGGGGTTCCAGCCTTTGGAGCGCAGCTCAACTAAGACCCCTCCTTATAAAGGAATAGGAGGGTCTATCCCTGTGGATAAAACACATCTTGAAGTTTCTTCTGCTGTAATTGAGCGAGCACCAAAAGCGCACCCGAGACAGGACCCGTAAAAATCCTAGCTTCACTTTGAATTTACACACAATATGATATACCACCTTGCTACGTTAAATTGTTGACAAGGAAGGCTTGATTTGATAAAATAAATGAAGCCCAGACTTATGGAGTGAACAGAGTGAGCAAACATAAGTCTGTGGCTGAATTTACCCTTGGCATCTTTGATGCCAAGGGTTTAATTCGCCCTGACAACTTGCGTTTACTTTGTTCCGTAAGTTGTGGGCTCATTAAAGGAGTGTAAAAGCAATGGGCATTCTTTCAAAGATATGGAAGCAAATAGTAAAAGGGTTCAATTGTGTGATGGGGCTGTTTTCTAATGATATGGGCATCGATTTGGGAACAGCGACGACCTTAGTCTTTGTTAAAGGAGAAGGCGTGGTCCTTTGTGAGCCCTCTGTAGTGGCCATCCAGAAGGGGTCGTCTCAAGTCTTAGCAGTTGGCGAGGAGGCCAAGCGGATGCTCGGACGCACACCCGGCAGTATCGTGGCGATTAGACCGATGAAAGACGGGGTAATTGCCGATTTTGAAGTTACGGAAAGTATGTTACGTTACTTTATAAAAAAGGTACACCACCGGAGAGTCTTGGTACGGCCCCGGATGATTATTGCCATTCCTTCTGGTATCACAGAGGTAGAAAAACGGGCGGTAAGGGATTCTGCAGAGCACGCTGGCGCACGTGAGGTGTTCTTAGTGGAAGAACCTATTGCTGCAGCTGTGGGTGTAGGTTTACCCATTCAAGAACCTGCGGGCAATATGATCATCGATATCGGCGGTGGCACTACAGAGATGGCGGTAATTTCTTTAGCGGGAATAGTCTATGCAAAGTGCATTAGAATCGGCGGAGATGAAATGGACGAGGCCATTATCGAGCATCTGAAGAAAAGTTACAATCTAATGATTGGAGAAAGAACCGCGGAGGAAATAAAAATAAGAATTGGTTCAGCCTATCCTTTAGATGAAGAGTTGACCATGGAAGTGAGAGGTAGGGATTTGGTAGCAGGGCTACCTAAAATAATCACTATCTCTTCCGAAGAAGTAAGAGAGGCCGTATCCGGACCGATTAATGCTATCGTGGAAGCGACCAGAATTACTTTGGAAAGGACACCACCTGAACTTTCTGCGGACTTGATTGAGCGGGGAATAGTCTTGGCTGGAGGTGGTTCACTTCTGCGCGGAATTGATAAGTTACTTTCTGAGGAAACAGGTCTGCCCGTTCATGTGGCGGAAGATCCCGTAACCTCTGTGGCCTTAGGGACAGGTAAGGTGTTAGACGAGATACATTACCTTAAGAAGCTGCTTGTTCCTACAAAGGTAGAGTTGTGAGGCTAAAGTGGTTCAAAGACTTAAAACCCATTATGCAACTCTTTGTTTTATCAGGAGTAGTAATTGTTGCTGTAGCTTTTTATATCCCCCTTTCTAAATATATCACCCCTACGATAATATCTCTACTTTCTCCACCCCTCAAACTTTGCCAAGACATATCTTCTAACGCAAGGCACTTCGCAAGATTCCAAGATCTATTTGAAGAAAATAAAAGACTCAAAGATGAAATCGATAACTTGAGTGCACAGTTAGGTCAATTACAAGAGGCCGGACAAGAAAACAGGCGTCTGCGAGGCCTCTTGTCTTTACCCCAAAGAAAATCTCTCCAAATTCAGACTGCGCTTCTAATCGGCAAAGATTCTTCCAGCTGGACCAAGACCATACTGATTAATAAAGGCTCATCAAGCGGGATAAGGGCGGGACAGCCTTGTATCTTAGGCGATAGTTTAGTGGGGAAGGTTATTGAGACTGCTCCCAATGTAGCCAAAGTTAGCTTGATTATTGATTTTAATTGCAAAATCCCGGCTAAAATTTTGCGTACCCGCGAAGAAGGTGTGGTCTTTGGGAATCTTGAGGCCGGGCACAACGTCTGTAAGATGAAATACATTCAGGAAGCTGAGATTGGAGATAAAGTTATTTCTTCGGGTCTGGGAAGAGTATACCCCAAGGGGTTTTTAATCGGAAAAGTTGTTAGAGTTGAAGAGAAGAAGATGGGGCTTTATAAGTTAGCTGAGATTCAGCCAGCAGTTAACTTCTCGGCTTTAGAAGAAGTTATGGTTATTACTGGTCAATGAACCCCGTTAGAAATTTAAATATGTATAGATTTAAGGTAGATTCATTAGCTATAATATTTATAGTATTGTTTAACCTTAAG
>CAZEQA010000182.1:0-3138 GCA_964514265.1 uncultured Planctomycetia bacterium
TATTGGAGTTCCGCTAAAAGTGGGAAGAAGCGGAATAGAAGAGATTATAGAACTAAAATTAACCGAAAAAGAGAAAAGGACTTTTCTTAATCTGGCGAGACAAATAAAAGATTTAAATAAGAAACTAGGAGCGCAAAATGCACGAAGCAAATAGAATGAAAAGGCTGCCTCTATATCTTTTCACTATTATTGACCAGTTAAAAGAAGAAGCAAAACGCAAAGGAATAGATATTGTAGATTTAGGAATGGGAAATCCCGACCAACCTACTCCTAAACACATCGTAGATGAATTATGCAAGCAGGCAAGACTTCCTGAAAATCAACGCTATCCTCGCCCCAATGAGCCGGCGGAGATAAAGCTTAAGCAGGCGATTGCCAACTGGTATAAAGACAGGTTTAATATTGACCTTAACCCTAAAGATGAGGTCTTGCCGCTAATCGGGTCAAAGGAAGGCGTAGCCCATCTCTCCTTAGCCTTTTTAAACCACGATGACATAGCTTTAGTTCCCAGCCCTGCCTATCCTGTGCATTTTAATGGCGTGATTATGGCCGGGGGGATTCTTTATAATATTCCTATGACCGAAGAAAACGAATTTCGTCCGGATTTGAAAAGCATTAGCCGCAGCGTGACCAATATGGCTAAAATATTATTTTTAAGCTACCCCCATAATCCCACAACTAGCGTTGTAGACTTGAATTTCTACAAAGAGGTAGCAAGGTGGGTAAAGGGTAAAGATATTATTATTGCCAGTGATTTGGCCTATTCCGATATTGTATTTGATGGCTATAAGGCCCCGAGTATACTGCAGGTCAAAAGAATTAAAGAAAAGGCTATCGAGTTTCACACCCTTTCTAAATCCTATAACATGCCCGGGTGGCGAATAGGATATGCTGTAGGCTCGAAAAAGATTTTGGCCTCCTTGGCCAAGACCAAAAGTTATATTGACTTTGGAATATTCCGCCCCATCCAATATGCAGCTATTAAGGCCTTAAGCGGCCCTCAAGATTCCGTAAGAAAGATAGTAGAAGTTTATAAAAAAAGAAGGGATATATTTGTAGAGGGATTACACCAGATTGGCTGGAAAGTAAAAAAGCCAAAGGCTACTTTTTATGTTTGGGCGCGCATCCCTTTAAAATACGATGCCCTTACCTCCATGGAGTTTGCGGAGCTATTGCTTAATGAGGCAGGTGTAGTGGTTGCCCCGGGAACCGGTTTTGGCGAATACGGCGAGGGGTATGTCCGTTTTGCCTTAGTGGAAAATGAAGAGAGACTGAAAGTTGCCTGCGAGCGCATCAAAAAAGTCCTGGCAATGAAAAGTTAATCTATGGTATGGAATTTCATTCCAACCACTGAAACCTCGCAAGGAAGGTGTTCTTGAGTTCGCCAACAGAGTTGGCGAAGGAGGTTTCTTGTCCCTAAAGTTTTCTCCAAAAGCGTGTCTGGGCAAGACACGCTTTTTTATGGTATAGAAAAGTATAAACACCATACCACTTCGAAAATTGCATCAGGCAATTTTCTTGTTTGCCTAAACCAGTAAATTATGATATATTAATATGATTATGGGTGCAAAAAGAGTATTATTAATGCATATTTCTGATATCTCCGGGCATCGCTCGGCAAGTTTGGCTATTGAGAAGACGCTACAAAAAGTAGGCCAAGATGTGCAAACATGTTGTATCGACGGTTTTGGTTACACCAATCCTCACTTAGAGAAGTTTGTTAATGCCCTTTATATGATGGTGATTAAAGCTATGCCCAAAATTTGGGACTATCTTTATGACAACCAAGCCATTCTTAAGAAGGCAAAAAAGGTGAGGTCGCTAATTCATAGATTAAATGATAGGAAAATAAAAAAGTTATTTAATAATTTTTATCCCGATATTATAGTTTGCACTCAGGCCTTTCCCTGTGGAATGGCGGCGGATTATAAACGCAGGCACAATTTAAATATCCCTTTGGTGGGAGTATTGACCGATTATTCACCGCATAGTTATTGGTTAAATGACTTTGTGGATATTTATGTTGTTCCTACCTCAGAAATAAAACAAAGGCTGGCGCAGAGGGGTATACCCGAGGAACGCCTGAAGATATTAGGCATCCCTATCGATAGTAAATTTAGAAACCAAAGTAATCGCGAAGAGATCTTCCGTCGATTAGGATTAAATTTGAATCTTCCCGTAATTCTGATTATGGGGGGAGGGCAAGGCCTGGGCCCAATAAAAGAAATGGTATGCGTATTAGATAGATTGAGTCGCCCTGTACAGTTGATTGTAGCGTGTGGGACAAACAGAAATCTTTATAAATGGTTGAACAAAAATAAGTCTTCCTTTACTACACCTGTGTCTATACTGGGCTACACAGAACAGATTAATGATTTAATGGAGATATCTACCTTTATTATCAGTAAACCGGGAGGCCTAACTTCTGCTGAGGCCTTAAGTAAGTCTTTGCCAATGATAATTGTAAATCCGCTTCCTGGCCAAGAAGCAAAAAATACCCAATTTCTTTTGGAGGCAAAGGTAGCCCTGAAGGTGAACAGTCTTTTGGAGATGGGGTCTTTAGTGGAAGAATTATTAAGTGATAGCACAAAACTCGATAAGTTGCGCATGAATACATCTGCATTTGCCCACACGGATTCAACGCTAAAGATTTCCCAGCTTATATTGAGTATGATTAAGTAAACCCCGTTACAAATTTACAATTACGCTTTAGATAAATCAAAAAGTTTATGCTTAAAGCTAACCCTTCTACTTAAACTAAAAGCTCAGTAGTAAATTTGTAACGGGATAAACAAGGTCAAATGTTATACCTTCTTTATCGAATAGGAAAGTTTTTTTCGCTTAATTTGCCAGTTAAAATTACTTATCGCTTAGCAAAGATTTTGGGAACTCTTTATTACTTGCTGGCAAGAAGGGACAGAAAAGTTATTGCTGGTAATATTAAAGTAGTATTAAATCAGGCGGAATATACGCCTAGTGTCTATCGCACAAGCCAAATGGTTTTTGTGAATTTTGCCTGCTATCTAGTTGAGTTTTTTCGTACTGCCAAAATCGATCTAAAATATATAGAAAGATATATCAAAATTGAAGGAAGGGAGAATTTAGACAAGGCATTAAAATTAGGCAGGGGAGTGCTGC
>CAZEQA010000183.1:0-3093 GCA_964514265.1 uncultured Planctomycetia bacterium
ACTTCGTAGCGTTTCTTCGAGGCAACTGGGTGTGGGGTAAGTTCGGACATATAAGTTATGTCACATCTTCCCAAGTCAAAAGCTCCATAACTTATGTCCTTCCTTATTCAATTAGCTTCTCGGCAATATCCTCAAACGACCCTTGAGTCTTTTCGTAAAATTCTTTCCAACGCTTTTGGCTCCAGATCTCTATGCGATTAGCTACACCTACGATAACAACTTCTCTTTCCACACCTGCATATTCTTTAAGATATCTAGGAATGAGAACTCTCCCTTGTTTATCTAGAACAATTTCGCAGGCTCCAGAAAAGTAAAGACGATTAAACCTGCGGGCCTCTGCTTTAGTGAACGACAAAGATTTAAATCTCTGCTCCTGTAACTTCCATTCCTCTTCAGTAAAGACAAAAAGGCACTTATCCAAGCCACGGGTAATGTAAAAGCGTTCAATATAATTTTCTTTAGCAACCTCGCGAAACTTAGAAGGTAAAATGAGTCTTCCTTTACGGTCTAAAGAATGTTCGTATTCTCCATAGAACATTCTACTTTCCTCCACTTTCCTCCACTTACAAACACAAGTATACCTGATGAGTATCCGTTTGTCAAGGGAAAAATCATGGTTTTTTAGTAAAGCGCGATCTATTGGGCTAAAAGGACACCAAAACTGCTATATTTTGGGGTCAAAGGAAGGTGGATTTGAAGGAGGAACTGCGGTTTTTTAGTATTTTTTTTGCCTTAACTTCATCTTTCCTTATCCGGGCAAGTAGGGTTCTGCGTAGAGCAAATCTCTTTTCCCCGCGAATACGCTGAATAAAAAAGGTTTCTATTCTTCTCCCGTAAATCTTGTTGTGGAAATTGAAAATATACACTTCGATTGTAGGAGAGAGCTGTCTCTCTGTCCTGAAGGTAGGACGGTAACCAACATTTAATATGCCTGAGAATATCTTTTTATCTAATTTAACAAAAACTGCATAAACACCTCGGACAGGGATAACTTCTTGCTCTGGTTCTATATTTGCGGTGGGATAACCCAAAATCCGTCCCCGAGCACTTCCCCTTTTGACCTTACCTAAAATAGAAAATGGTCTGCCCAAAAATTTGTTCGCTTCGTCTATTTTGCCTCTTTGAATAAATCTGCGAATTTTCGAACTGCTTATTATCTTGCCCTTTATCCTAATAGCATTAACCATGCGCAGTTTAAAACCATATCTCTTAGATAATCTTTTTAGAAGGGCACGCGAGCCTCCTCTATGCCTACCAAAACGAAGCGCCTTTCCTGCGATCAAATAATTGATCCCGATAGTATCAACCAGAGTTTGCTTAATGAAATCTTTGGCAGGGGTTTGAGAAAATCTTTTATCAAAATTTAAAAGTAAACAAACATCTACATTAAGCTGCCTGATCAAATCCATTCTATGCTCAAGAGATGTAATCAGCGGAGTATCTCTAGATCCCTTAAGAATTTTTAAAGGATGGGGATAGAAAGTTGCAACTATACTTGTCCCCTTTAAAGTCTTTGCCTGGCGCACAACTTCCTTAATAATTCTCTGGTGAGCTAAATGTACTCCATCGAATATCCCTAAAGTCAATACTGGCTTCTTAAATTTCTGTCGAAGACTTTCAATATTCTTAATGACCTTCATTTAGATTCTATTATTTTCTTAACGTGCTTTAATACTGAACGTTCCACTTCTTGGAGATTTCCCTTAATTCTACATCCGCTGGCAAACTTGTGCCCTCCGCCACCATAAACTTTTGCAATTTTTTGCACATTTATCGGGCTTTTTGAACGGAGGTTCAACTTGACCAGACGGCTATCTTGCTGACAAAAGACAAGTATAACTTTAACCGTATTTATAGATTTGGCAAAATCTAAAATCTTAACAAGAATTTCCGGTCTACCTTTTATCTTTTTAAATTTATCTTTGTTAATTTTTATCCAAGCAATTTTATTATTCGCAGCAAAGGATATCTCTGAAAGTATCTTGGCCAGAAGAACTATATCTTCTACAGAATTGTTTTCATAAATCCTGGCATAAACTTTAGCCGGCTCAATTCCATATTGCAGAAGTTCGCTGGAGATACGCAGCACGGTGCTGGTCGTGTTGGAATAACGAAATGAACCTGTGTCGGTAAGTATTGCTGTATAGATATTGCAGGCATCGCATCTTCCTATTTTAGTCTGGGTAAGCTCGAATAAACGGTAAACCATCTCTCCTGCGCTTGAGGCTTTAGGGTCTACCCAATTTATTTGTCCAAAGTTTTCATTATCTATGTGGTGATCTATATTAAAGATCGGAATGTTTCTGCCAATTAGCCCTGAAACATCACCTATCCTCTGTCTTGTAGAACAGTCAATTATGAAGACTGCCTGAAACTTGCGTTTACTTAACCTATGACAAATCGTCTTTGCGCCAGGTAAAAAGTTGTAATTAGTAGGGGTCTTATCGCTATTTACCACATATGCCGTCTTACCTAATTTTCTTAAAAGTGAAGCTAAAGCCAATTCGCTACCTAAGGCATCCCCTTCTAAACCAATATGAGAAGTTACCAGAAACCTGGAATATCTCTTTATCGCTTTAATTATCTGAGTTACGCTCATTAGAATTATTCTTATCCTTTATCTTTTCTAAGACCTCGGAGATATGAATGCTATATTCAACGCCTTCATCTAATTTGAAAATTATTTCTGGAAGATAACGCAATTTTATCCTCTGTCCTAATAACTTACGAATAAAACCCGTAGCTTTGCTCAGGCCTATGCGCGTATCGCGCAACTGTTTTTCAGTACCTAAAAGACTAAAATATATTTTGGCAAAACGCAAATCGCGACTCAAATCTACCTTGGTAATGGTGACAAAACCGATGCGCGGGTCATTCAATTCACCGTGAACAATTCTTCCCACATCCCTCTTTATCTCTTCAGCTACCCGCTGTACACGCGCCTGACTCATCGCTTCCTTTCAGTTAGGGCTCGGGATCCTGTCTCGGATTCTAGCCTTCGCCATAGACGTTTATATAGCTTGCGAGGTGTTTTGCGAAGCGAGCATCAGCAATTTTAAGGCATTTGACTTTTGAGCACTTACAGCGAGCGAG
>CAZEQA010000184.1:0-3076 GCA_964514265.1 uncultured Planctomycetia bacterium
CCTATCCAGGATAAATTTATCAGTATGCCGGCGATAATGGAGGCAGGACTCAAGCTTCAAAATTTCATTTTTTACGTGGGCCTTTAAATTAAAGAAACGCGTATCGGTGTGTTCTTCTTCGTGTGGATAAAGATTAGAGTAGAAACTATCTGCGCCAAAATCTTTATCAGTGTAACCAAATAGATACTCTAAGGTTGCGTAAGAAAAATCTCCTTTTGCATCAAGACTTAAAGTAGAAGTCTTGAAATCCGTATCCGGGCGATAACCGGATGACTCTTTTCGGGAAAAAGAAAGGCGATTATTAAAAGTTCCCAAGGGGTAACCAATTGACAACGTTTGAGAGGATAAACCAAAATTCCCACCGTACGATTCTATTTCCAGCTCTTTGTCTTTGGGCTCTTTAGTAACTATATTTACCACTCCGCCAAAGGCACCGGGACCATAAATACTTGAGGCCTCTCCAGGGAGGACTTCAATTCTTTCAATATCCAAAAAAGTGAAGGGCAAGTCCATATTGTGATGGCCGGTCTGTGGATCATTTACCCGCACCCCATTTATACATATTAAAATCTGTTCGAAATTAGCACCGCGCATATTTACATCGGCCTGTACTCCCCAAGCGCCTCTTTGCCTTATATCCACCCCTAAGGTATGTTTCAGTAGTTCCGGCACTGAATGCGCCGGCAGATGCAGTATTTCTTCTGCACTAATCACTTCTATCTTGCGTAACGCTTGCGATTGTAAAAGGGAGGATTTTGCCGGGACGACGACGATGGGTTCTAAAGTATGGGTAAGCTCTTCAGCAAATGCCACTGAAAAAACAAAATTAACCCCCAGGCTAAAAATGAGAAAAAGACATAAATCGTTTTTTTCTATTTTATCGGTCTTTCCTTTAAAGCTCTAACGGTGTACCCTGATTCAGCTCCGGGCAAACAGGCAACCGGTTCAGTTAACAGAAATTCGCCTTTGGCAATCCATTGTTTAAGTATCCCGGCAATCTCTGCGGCCCTAGCGTAGCTGGACAAAGCACCTGTAGGCACTTCTTTATTCTGCAGCGATATTGTGCCCTTCTTAAGCTGGGCATAATTTACTTCGCCCAGGCTCCCCTTTTCACCTTGAGGATAGGCCCTGCCATAGTCAACTATCTGTGCATAGATTTCTTCATCACGGACTGCGGTATATTTACATATCTCTTCATTAAGGATAGGGATAGGAACTCCTATCCCTACTGTTAAGCTAACTCCATATCCATACATTGTGGTCCCTACCAGCCACCTGGGACTCATTCCTTTTAGGTCACCGATAACCGCCAGGGTACCGGCGGCAACAGTAGGGGTGCCGCCTTCTCTGCGTTTAACAACAGGATTGTGCTGGGTACCATGCCAGGCCACAAAACCTACTCCTCCGCCTAAGAATATCTTGGTACCTAGCCCGATGGTTTTATAATATGGGTCATTCAAAAGTGGTGAAAGTTGCCCTGCGCTACAATAACTGGCATTGCCTAGATGGGGTTTCAGCATTCCCATATAGGTATAGATAACCCGCTCAGTTAGATTAACGGCTACGTTATAGTTCTGATAGCAGTTACGCAGGTTAAAAAGTACAGCCTCATTTAAATCTTTGATATTTATCAAGGTCTTTAATTCTCTGCGAGGATAGCAATCTGTGCCATAGGCCCGGCATTTAAGAGTTATGTCCTCACCGGCTACCAGTTCTTCAATCACATGGCCCCCGCCATATTTGAAGGTGCCCGGATATACTTCATTGCGCGGGTCTTCATCGGGTAAAGCAGTTGCCCCCAGATAAATATCCAGGGCGGCAAAACCACCATAAGCAGGCACATCGTTAAGATAGACATTTCCGCCACCCATCTTTATCTTGGGTTTAGCATCGCCGATATTCAAATATACCCCCGAAGAACACATTGGCCCAAAAGTACCGGTGGTCACCACATCCACCATTCTGGCTGCTTCTCTTACGCCTTTTTTATCCACCAGCTCAATGATTTCCTCGGCAGTAACTACTACCACTTTTCCCTTTTTTATCTTTTCGTTAATTTCCTGGATTGTCTTCATTTTGGTTTAACGGTTTAACGTGGGAAAGAGCGTTGAAGAATCTGCTCTAAAAGAGCAGGGTTTCTCGCTAAAGTAAATAAGGCTATGCCGGCTATAACGGCATAGACTATACCTAAAACAATGCCGGCAGCAGCCAAACTTTCTCCTCTGGCATTACTTTGCGGGGCAGCAATTCTTTTTAAAGAAAGAATGCCAAAAACAACTGCGGCAATCGCCTTCTCGAATCCTGCTAATTGAATAAAGGATAAAATTCCCAAGGTCAAGCCGGCTATAGCGAATTCGCTCAAAGGGCCCTTATGTTGCATCACTATCTCCTCCAGGCTTCTCAGTCTCTTCTGTTTTTTGTTCTTTGTTCTCTGGTTTCTGCCTGTCCTCCGTAGCTTTAGCGAAGGAGGACACTCTGGTTTTCCCTCGACTTCGCTCGGGACTTCCTTCGGTCGCTGGTTTCTCTAACAACTGTTCTTTCCTCTTTAATAACTGCTGGGCATAGGATGAACTAAGTCCTCCCATCTTTTCCTCAACTTCCTGGAGTTTTTTCTCCAGTTCTTTGGGCGTAAGGCGATTAATCTTTTTCTTCTCCTGGGCCTCTTTCTTTTCTTCAGGAGGAGGCTTTTCTTCTTTCTTTTCAGCAGGTGCCTTTTTCTCCTCTTTTTCCTCTACCTTTTCCTTCTCTTCCGGTTTCTTCTCTTCTGCGCCCTTCTCTTCCGGTTTCTTTGTCTCTTCCTTTTCTTTCTTCTGCTCGGGCTGCGCCTTTTCTTCTTGCGCCTTTTTCTCTTCTTTTACTTCTTTGGCTTTATCCTCTTCTGGTTTCTTCGTCTCTTCGCTCATTAGATCCCTCTCCCCAACTCATGAATATTTAGTTTCTTTCGACAATTTGGACAAACAAAGGTATTGCTCTCCGGAGCGAGATACTCCTGTATCTCTTCAGCACTTACAGTCTCACCGCAATATGGACATTTACACAGATTAAGTGGGCGCGAAAAATCTAAAGGTTCTTCTTG
>CAZEQA010000185.1:0-3033 GCA_964514265.1 uncultured Planctomycetia bacterium
TCAGGATTGCCCTTAGTCCTCGAGCGAACTGAAGGACAAGCATTAGCAATTTTTTCGGCACTTTGCTTTCGCTCACTGCCAATCCTGAGTGCAATCAAAGGCCTGGCAAATACATACTCTCCCTTTCTAACCTGACCATTCTAACCAGGTTAGAATGGGGGGATTAGCGCCTTCACCTTAGCTTTGCAGTAAATTTGTAACGGGGCGAGCGGAACAAAAACAGCGAGCAAATTTATAAGCGTCTCGCTACCTTCTCAATTTCAAAACACTCAAGGATATCGGCTACGCGAATATTACCAAAGTTAACCATAGCAATACCACATTCGTTACCGGCCGATACTTCCTTAACATCTTCTTTAAATTTTCTTAAAGAAGAAATCTTGCCGCGAAATACCTCTTCGTCGTTGCGGACTACCCGACAATGGGCATCTCTAATCATCTTGCCCCCTAAAACTATGCAACCGGCCACATTTCCTTTCTTGGAAACCTTAAAAATCTGGCGTACCTGGGCCTTACCCAGAAATACCTCTTTAAGATGGGGTTCGAGCATCCCTTCTAAAGCGCTCTTGATATCGGCGGTAGCCTCATAAATAATATTATAAAGACGGATATCCACCTTTTCCTTTTCCGCGAGTATCTTTGCCCGTGATTCTGTGCCCAGATGAAAACCGATGACAATGGCGTTTGAGGCTGCAGCCAATACAATATCGGAAACATTAACATTGCCTACGCCGCTATGGATAACTTTAACCATCACATCTTTAGAGCTCATCTTTTGCAAGGCCTGCAAAAGTGCCTCTAACGAACCCTGGACATCGGCCTTGACAATAATATTCAACTCTTTGATCTTGCCTTCTTTAATCTGCTGATAGAGGTCCTCAAGAGAAATATGTGTTATTGCAGCAGCTCCCTTCAATCTTTTTTCTTCCAACCGGCGCAAAGAAAAATCGCGGGCCTTTTTTTCATCCTCCACTACATAGAAGGGTTCTCCAGCTTCCGGTGTGCCAGAAAGTCCGGAGATTTCTACCGGGTCAGAGGGCCCTACTCCTTTTACCTGCTCTGCACGGTCGTTGACCATGGACTTAATCCTGGCGTAATAATCCCCGCAAATCAAGACATCCCCTAATCTTAGACTGCCATTTTGCACCAAAATAGTCGCCGTAGGGCCGGTGCCTCTGGAGAGTTTACTTTCAATAACTACCCCTTTTGCCGCTCGGTGGGGATTGGCCTGTAATTGGAGCATCTCTGCCTCTAAAAGAATCATTTCTAATAATTCATCGATGCCCTGACCGGTTTTGGCAGAAACACTAACAGTGATAGTTTTACCGCCCATGTCCTCGGGTATTAAATTGCGCTGGGCCAGTTGGGCCTTAACGTTAGCGATATTGATATTGGGTAAATCGCATTTATTAATCGCCACCACAATCGGCACCCCTGCTGCCCGCGCATGGTCAATGGCCTCCAATGTCTGCGGCATTATTCCGTCATCCGCAGCGACCACTAAAACCACAATATCTGTAGTATGAGCACCGCGGGCGCGCATAGCCGTAAAGGCCTCGTGGCCCGGCGTATCTAAAAAGGTAATCTTTTTGCCATCTACTTTAACCTCGTAAGCCCCGATGTGCTGAGTAATCCCGCCGGCCTCGCGGGCGGCAACCCTGGTCTTTCTAATCAGGTCCAAAAGGGAGGTCTTGCCGTGGTCTACATGTCCCATCATGGTTACTACCGGCGGCCGGGGAACCAATTTCTTAGCTGTATCCTTTTGGTTATGGACTTTTAAAAGCTCTTCCTCAAGGTTGGGAAGCCGCTCTAATTTAAACCCATATTCCTTGGCTACCCTGGCAATATTCTCTTCATCGAGTAACTGATTAATTGTGGCTATAATCTTCATCTGCATCATCTGTTTAATCAGGGCACTCGGCTTAATAACCAGTTTCACGGCCAACTCTTTCACCGTAAGAGGAATTTTAACCCGCAAGGTATTCAGTTCTTTTTTGGCCACCTCTGGCTGGGCTGAAGGCTCAGGTTTAACCTTTGACTTTAACTCTTCAAGAATAATCTGAGCAGTTTCATCATCCAGAGCACTCATATGTCCTTTGGCCTTAATATTCAGCGCTTTAAGCTTAACCAAAAGTTCTTTACTGGAAATCTTCAGTTGTTTAGCTAAGGCATGGACCCTGATACTCATCCCTTATTTTCCCTCGTTTAATATGTTTACCAGCCTCATTAAATCCGAAGCACGCCCCATTACAAATACCCAATCCTATTCTATTCACATTTGTAACGGGGCACGAAATCCGAAATCCGAAACAATTTTCAAAATTCACATTACCAAAACATTGTTGTTTTGAACCTTTAAGCATTAGAATTTCGAATTTAAACCTTTCATATTACCGCATTACTTATTTTTTGGCAGTTTTTCTCTAGCTTGAGCAATCAGTTTCTCTGCCTTCTTTTTTCCTAAGCCCTTAATTTCGGTTAAATCTTTAACAGAGGCACCGGCTAAATCTTTAAGTGTTTTAAATCCGGCGGAAGATAAAGCCGTCTGGGTTTTCGCCCCTATACCTGAAAGACTGGATAAATCGAGCCCTTCCTCTTTTTTTGTCGTGCCTTTACCTTTAATGTCGATATCCCAGCCGGTAAGCTTGCAGGCCAGGCGGACATTCTGGCCGCGTTTTCCAATAGCCAAAGAAAGCTGGTCATCCTCAACTAAGACCCGGGCAGCCTTTCTCTCTTTATCTATTTCCATACTTAAAACCTTGGCCGGGCTTAATGCGCCGGTAATAAACTCTTTGGGTTCTTCGTTCCATCTGATAATATCAATTTTTTCGCCTTTCAGTTCCCGCACAATATTTTTTACCCTTGTGCCTCTCATCCCTACACAGGCACCTATGCAGTCTATCTTTTCATCTTTGGAATAGACGGCAATCTTGGTCCTCTCCCCGGCCTCGCGGGCAATAGATTTTATTTCTACTTTCCCTTCATATATGTCGGGAACCTCCAGTTCAATCATATGGCTGTTAAGTGGTGGAT
>CAZEQA010000186.1:0-3022 GCA_964514265.1 uncultured Planctomycetia bacterium
AAGTTTCTTCTGCTGTAATTGAGCGAGCACCAAAAGCGCACCCGAGACAGGACCCCGAACCCTGAAGGGAGGAAAGAACAGTGGCCAAGATATATTACGATAATGATGCAGATTTAGGAATTTTGAAAGATAAAAAAATCGCTATTATTGGTTACGGGATTCAAGGGCGGGGACAGGGTTTAAATCTGCGCGACTCCGGGTTGGATGTAATTGTGGCCGAACTTGAAGGTTCGGCAAATTACGAACAGGCCACCAAAGACGGATTTAGTCCTGTTTCAGCCGAGGAGGCATCGGCTGCCGCAGATATTATCCAGATTTTAACCCAGGACCATGTGCAGAAAAAAGTTTATAATGAGGCAATTAAGAAGAATTTAAAGAAAGGCAAGGCCTTAGTCTTTTCTCACGGTTTTAATATCCGCTTTAAACAGATTAAGCCGCCAAAGAAGGTGGATGTGTTTATGGTCGCGCCAAAAGGGCCGGGGGCCCTGGTGCGCAAGATGTACGAGGAAGGAAAGGGCGTGCCTTCGCTTATAGCAGTCTTTCAGGATGCTACAGGCCAGGCCAAGCAACTGGCTCTGGGTAATTGAAACTACCTTTGCCGAAGAGACCGAAACCGACCTTTTTGGCGAGCAGGCGGTTCTCTGTGGTGGCTCAACAGAGCTAATCAAGGCCAGTTTCGATACTTTAGTGGAGGCGGGGTATCAGCCAGAGATTGCCTATTTTGAGTGCTTGCACGAACTAAAGCTTATTACGGATTTGATTTATCAATATGGTATTCAGGGGATGCGCAGTCGGGTCTCAGATACTGCCGAATACGGAGACATGACCCGGGGCAAAGTGATTATTGATGCACGCACACGCAAGAAGATGAAAAAGTTGCTTAAGGATGTTCAGTCAGGTAAGTTTGCCCGGGAGTGGATCAGGGAGAATGAATTGAGCCGCTCTAAGTTCAACGAGCTGAGAAAACAAGAAGCGGCTCATCCGATTGAGGAAGTGGGTCGGCGCCTGAGAGAGATGATGCCTTGGATGCAGAAGTAAGGTCTAAGATCCTTCGGTTGCTTCGCAACCTCAGGATAAATTTGCACTTATCACTTACGTCGCTTTCGCTCCGTAAGTGATGTGCTCATTTATGATGCCGTGGATGCGTAAATAAATATGGATAAGGTAATTATATTTGATACGACGTTGCGGGATGGGGAACAGTCTCCGGGTGCAAGTTTAGATGCGCAGAAGAAGTTGGAGATTGCCCGGAGTCTAGCCCGCCTGGGCGTGGATGTAATTGAGGCCGGTTTTCCCATTTCTTCACCAGGCGATTTTGCAGCAGTGAGAATGGTTGCTACAGATGTTAAGGGTCCGATTATCTGCGGCCTGGCCCGGGCAATAAAAGAGGACATCGATGCTGCTTTTAAGGCGGTTTCTCCAGCACAAAAAAGGAGGATTCATGTATTTTTGGCCACCTCAAAAATACATATGAAGTACAAGCTGAAAAAAGCTAAAGACCAAATTCTACGTGAGGCTTTCGAGTCTGTAAGATATGCCGGAAGACTTGTTCGAGACGTAGAATTTTCTCCGGAAGATGCCTCGCGCACAGAAAAGAAATTTCTATTTAGAGTGATAGAAAGAGCAATCGATGCCGGCGCCGCTACGATTAATATTCCTGATACTGTGGGCTATGCGATACCGGAAGAATTCGGCCAACTGATTAGAGAAATAAAAGAGAATGTCTCCAATATTGATAGAGTAGTTTTAAGTGTCCATTGTCACAATGATTTAGGTTTAGCCGTAGCTAATTCTCTTGCTGCAGTAGCCTGTGGCGCAGGACAGGTGGAATGTACCATCAATGGTTTAGGCGAGCGCGCAGGCAATGCCTCTCTAGAAGAGATAGTTATGGCTTTGCGGACAAGAAAAGACTTCTTAAACAAATCTACCAATATTAAAACCGACCAGATCTACAAGACCTCAAGACTGGTAAGCAAACTGACAGGTATTATGGTGCAACCCAATAAAGCTATTGTCGGAGGTAATGCCTTTCGCCACGAAGCCGGTATTCATCAAGACGGGATATTAAAAAGAAGAACTACTTACGAGATTATGCGCCCTAGAGATATTGGTCTGGAGACAGGAGGGAGTTTGGTTTTGGGTAAGCATTCCGGGCGCCATGCCTTTTCGGAACGCTTGAGGAAACTGGGTTTTCACCTTTCTCGTGCCCAGATCGATAAGCTCTTTTTTAATCGCTTCAAAAAGCTTGCGGATAAGAAAAAAGAGATTTTTGATGAAGATTTAATTTCCCTGGTAGAAGAGGAGATTTCGGTAACTCCGAAGGTTTGGCAATTGGTGGATCTGGAGGTTACCAGTGGCAATAAAATTACTCCCAGGGCGAGCGTCAAATTGAAGTCAAAGGGTAAGATATTTACCAAGACCTCCTCTGGCGATGGGCCGGTAGATGCCTGTTATAAGGCAATCGATAAAATTACGGGAATAAAGGGGAAACTGCTAGATTATTCTATCCAGGCAGTGACTAGAGGAAAGGATGCTTTGGGCGAGGTGCGCTTGACAGTAAAAGCGAGAGGAAGAGAGATTTCCGGCCGCTCATCTAGCACCGATATTATTGAAGCTTCAGCTTGTGCCTATCTGGATGCGATAAATAAATTGTTATACAGAAAATAGATTCATTCTTGACGGAAACCAATATGCATAGGGGCGAGATACTTCACTAGTGGTGAGCTCGCCCCTGTTGCCAAAAAAGAAACAGGGACGATGAAGATATACGGCTTGATAGGTTTCCCGGTTAAACACAGCTATTCAGCAGTAATACATAATGCCGCATTTAAAGAATTAGGTATAGATGCCCGCTATGAGTTATTTGAACTAAGGCCGGAAAAATTAGAGGGAGAATTTAAAGGATTGCTGGATAAGGGTGTTTGCGGATTTAATGTAACCATTCCCTATAAAGAAGAAATCATTAAATTCTTGGGCCGGTTAGATCAAGAGGCAACTCTTTTCGGCGCGGTAAATACAATAA
>CAZEQA010000187.1:0-3002 GCA_964514265.1 uncultured Planctomycetia bacterium
AAAATTCTCCCCTAATGCACGCCTCTTCTGCAGCAATAATTAATGTTATCAAACATCTTGCAGGTATCCCTGATAGAATCCATCTTCTGCCGCGCAGTGTAATTAATAATATTTCTTCCTTAAAGAAAGACATTTTGGATTCTAAGACCGAAAGCCTGGATTTAGAAGAGACGCTGGTAGCCTTATCCATAAGTGCGGCTTCTAACCCTGCTGCCGAAGCTGCGGTAAAGACACTGAAAGAATTGCGGGATTGCGAAATGCATATGACCCATATCCCTACTCGCGGCGATGAAGCGGGCTTGCGCAAGCTGAAGATTAATTTTACCTGCGATGCCCAGCCGACTTCTGACTATTTTTTGAGGTAGTAAATGCGCGAACTAAAGATTGATTTTGTCAGAGTTGAACAGAAACTAACCAGGTTTATTCGCAATCAGACAAGAGGTGCTAACTTTTCCAAACTGGTCGTAGGTTTATCTGGCGGGCTGGATTCCTCCTTAGCTGTTTATCTCTGCTGTCGGGCATTGGGTTCAAAAAATGTCTTCGCCTTGATTTTGTCTTATAAAACTACTTCCAGCACAACCATCAATCAGGCAAAGCTTATTGCCCGCAAATATCAGGTCAAGACAAGGTTCATTGATATCACCGAACAGATTGATGCCTATTTTAAGAATTTCCCTGCCGCCGATAAGATTAGACGGGGAAACAAAATGGCCAGAGAAAGGATGAGTATCCTCTATGACCAGTCAAAAGAATTAGATGCCCTGGTAGTGGGAACCAGCAATAAGACGGAACTCCTCTTAGGATATGGCACAATATATGGCGACACCGCCTGTGCCTTTAATCCCCTCGGCGGTCTATATAAAACTCAACTGCGCCAATTGGCTCAAGACGTGGGTCTGCCCAGCGAGATTATTCAAAAAACCCCTTCGGCCGAACTTTGGCCAGGCCAGACTGATGAGGAAGAATTGGGCTTGAGCTATGCCAGGGTAGATAGGTTGCTTTATTATTTGGTGGACAAGAAGTCCTCGGATAGGAAATTGCTTCGATTAGGATTTAAAAAAGGTTTTATTGAAAAGGTAAAGCAACGTATTGCCGAGAACGTATTTAAGAGACACCTGCCACCCCTCGCTTAAAAAAGGGTCAGGCGCTTTTTTGCTTAGAGGATGGGCAGGTATTTTTTTATCTCATGGGAAGTAATCTGCATCCGGTATTCTTCCCATTCCCGTTCTTTATTAAGGATGAAGCGCGTAAAGATATGCTCGCCCAAAGTATTGCGCACCAACGCGCTTTTTCTTGTCTCTTCAATGGCCTCAAAGAGATTTCCGGGCAAAGAGTGTAGCCCTCGCCTTTTCCTTTCTTCCATCTCCATTTTGTAGATGTTCGGTTCTACCGGCTGAGGAACTTCGTACCTTTTTTCGATACCTTCTAACCCCGCCGCGAGCATCACCGCAAAGGCCAAATAGGGATTGCAGGATGGGTCGGGACAACGAAGTTCTGCGCGGGTAGCTTGTTCGTTTTGCGGCCGATATAAAGGAACGCGGATAAGGGCAGTGCGGTTGCGTTGGGCCCAGGAGACATACACCGGGGCCTCATATCCGGCCACCAGCCGCTTGTAAGAATTGACCCATTGTGCAGTTAATGAGCAGATTTCGCGGGCACCTTTAAGCTGTCCGGCGATAAACTGTTTGGCAATCGGGGAAAGATTATACTTATCTTTTCTTTGGAAGAAGGTATTTTTCTTACCTCGAAATAAAGATTGGTGTAGATGCATTCCTGTGCCATTTACGCCGAATATCGGCTTGGGCATGAAGGTGGCATAGACGCCTTGCCGCTGGGCTATTTCCTTGATTACAAAACGGCAGGTGACGATGTTATCCGCAGTTTTCAGGGCATCGCTATACTTGGGGTCAATCTCGTGTTGGCTGGGTGCGACTTCGTGATGGGTAGCCTCTACAGCAATGCCCATCTCTTCCAGAGTCCTCACTGTCTGGTTGCGTAAGTTATTGGCGATGTCATTGGGAATCAATTCAAAATAGGTGCCTTCATCTAAGACCTCAGGTCTTTTGTCTGTCTTAAAATAAAAGTACTCTATCTCCGGCCCCACGTAGAAGATGAAGCCCTTTTGCTTGGCCCGTTGTAAAATACGCTTAAGGGCATATCGGGGGTCACCTGCATAAGGGGTCCCGTCGGGATTCAGGATGTCACAGAACATCCGCCCAATGGGAAAATCCTTTTTTGTCCAGGGCAGGATTGTAAAGGTGAGCGGGTCGGGCTTGGCAATAATGTCGCTCTCTTGGGCCTCAGCAAAGCCGGTAACGGACGAACCATCAAAGCCCTTGCCGTGTTTTAGAGCCTCGGGGAGCTCTCTATCGGCAATAGAGATGCATTTAAGCGTCCCCAGGATATCGACAAACCAGAGCTGGATAGTCTTGATTTCTTTCTCCTTGACAAACCGCAACACCTCCTCCGGCCTATCTGCCTTCTTCGGGGGTCTTACCTCGAGGATTTTGCCAGATTTTGCTTGTCGAATGTCATCTTTGGGGATAATGTATTGCCTGCCAACCTTGGCGGCCTTAATGCTGCCCCGTTTGATGCGGTCGATTACTGCCTGACGGGAAATTCGTAGTTCTTTGGCTAACTGTGTGGGGGTAAGATACTCTTCCATAGCAATCTCCTCCTTACAGTTGTAAAGTATAGCATTTACCTTTACAGTTGTCAAGAGAAATCTGCAAAAATCTTTGCTCGGGTATCAAAAGGGGTCAGGCGCTTTTTATATTAGGCGCTTTTTATATTGTGAGGTGTTTTTAGTGAGCAAGATCCTTTACTTCGCACCGAGTCATTTCATCCTCCGCTTTGCGAAGGATTAGGATGATCCTGAACGAAGAGAAGGATCTCATTCCTTAAGCACTGCGACTTCGCTCAGTGCCAATCCCGAGTGTAATCGAAGACTTGGCAAATACATGCTTTCCCTTTCTAACCTGACAAATCTAACCAGGTTAGAA
>CAZEQA010000188.1:0-2967 GCA_964514265.1 uncultured Planctomycetia bacterium
TTTTTGGGAGGTAGGGTAAAATGGCTAAATTTACCAAGGCAGTTGCACAAAAAACTACCCCAAGTTGAGCGGTTAGCGCAGCATTTATCCCGCCGCTGGTAAATTTAAGAGCTAAAAATACTGCCACCAAGAGCATAAAACTCTTTATAAAATTTACCGAGATGAATGATGCTATTCGTTCTTCTAATCTCATAATAACTGCAGGCAAAGTATAGAGTATTTCACACGATGATATCAAAACGATAAATAAAACCACCAGTTTACCTTGCATTCCCACAAAATTTCTTAATGTAGAGCCTAAAAATAAGTAGATAAACAAGCTTGCCAATAAAGAGAAGACTAAATAGAAGAATAAAATAGTAGAAGACAGTCTTCTATGAGAAAGATAATCCTCTGTTTTAAAATCAAAATACCGGATCATGAAACCGCTATAAACACCCATATTATAAACATATTGTAAAAGGAATATCACTGTAAGAATCAAGGATAGCTTGCCAAAATCCTGCACCGATAATAAGCGGGTATATACCGGCAAAATAAGAAAACCAAAAAGCATTGTAATTGAATTACCTATACCGTATATCAATGATTGATTAAATATTTTTTTTATATACATTACTTTTTCTACCTTCAGCTACCACTTCTTTATAAATTTCTATATAGCATCTCATCACTACTTCCCAGTGATAATGCCTGCGCACCCAATGTCTGGACTTTTCTCCGAGACTTCTGTACCTATCAGCATCCTCGGCAAACTCCATCATTTCCCTGAAAATTTCTTCATGTGTATTCACATTTATAACAGGAGGAAGTTCATCATAAAAATTCTTGCACCGCTGGTGTATAAATATAAGTGTAGGCACGCCTACAGACATAGCTTCAAGAGTTATAAGGCCCCAGCTCCCAGTGCAAAATTGGTCAAGGTTTAAATCTGCAATATTATAAAGATCAATCACCTTTTGTTTATTCATCAGAGGAATCCATTTTACATACTTTTCTATACCAAGAGTATTTACAAGTTTCTTACTCGCTGCGACATCCTTCCCTTTTTCAGCGGTTATGAGAATTGACTTTTTTCTTATATTTTTTATAAAATTTTTGTACGCATAAAAAAGCCTGTCATTACCTTTATTATCCGGCATTTCGCCTACCCAGTTATGCCTGGATAAATGTATAAATATATAATCCGCATCATATTCTTGCCTCAGCTGACTTCGCCTGGCTTCGTCATACCTTCTATACGTATCTACATCAATGGGTATAGGGGTATAAAATACAGCATTAGAAAGGCCAAGTTTATCAACATATTTCTTCTGGTGTGGCATTGCGTAAATCAGGCGCGCTGCTTTTGCAAGTGACTGCCTTGCTATGCGCGCAAGGATAAGCTTTTTAATCGAGCCTTTCAGAAACGGCATGACGTCAAGGTCAAAACCATAACTCCAGTAAACATAGGGTTTGTTTGTGCGCATTGCCCAGACAGCGGCCTCACCAAATGTCTGTATTACATCGCAATTTGATAAATCATCTATAAACTTCTTTTCATTTGAACGGGGCAAATAAAACCTTTTAAGGTTAATATCCGTCATTCGTACCCATTCAGGCATTTTATCCAAATTAGGATACTCCCACTCAGGCGAATGGTAGATATCATATGGTTTCACATCCACAAAGGCAGTAACGTCCACCCCTAACCTCTTTAGGTAACCACCCCACACAAATGCCATATTAGCATTATTCCCATACAGATTGACTTTCATATTATTCCTAAATTAAATATTTTTTTCTATTTTTAAAGATCTAACTACCTTACCCGGTACACCTGCTACAATAGAATAAGAGGAAATAACTGTTCCTTCTAAAACTACGGTGCCTGCGCCTATAATGGAGTGGTCTCCAATTTTTGTATTCATAAGTATTGTAGAATTCGCACCAATAAAAACATAATCACCTATCTCTACCGGTCCTGTATCAACTTTGTTATACTTCCTCTCGGTTATGCATCTCTTTGTAGTATTATGGGTATATATATGGACACCGGCTGAAATATCACAGCCTTTTCCAATACATAATTTTCCCCTTTGTCCATCAATTATGGTAAAGGGTCCTATCCAAGTACCTTCACCTATCTCGGGATTGCCAATAATCCAACAATAGGGATTATACGGATTTTTAGGAAATCCTTTAGATATTTTATTCATGCCGGCTTATTCAAAACACCCATTAATTCCAGAAATTACATATTCTATTTCAGACTCCGTCATTTGGGGATAAAGAGGTATGATTAAGGTTGTTTGTACACAGTCTTCGGTTATAGGCAGATTTATAATATTTTTAAATGACTGGTAGGCCGGTTCTTTATGGATTGCCATTATACCCCGTCTCGTAGCTATTTCTTTATTTAAAAGTCGAGACATAATTTCGTTTCTTGAAATCGGGCTATTTCTCTTAACTTTAAGTAGATACGACTGATAGGTATGCCTATATCCTGCTGGGACATGAGTAATTTCTAAATGAGGATGGCCTTCAAATGCCTCATTATAAATATTAGCTATTGTAATCCTGCGCTTAATAATCTGTTCTATCTTATCCATTTGCGAGATTCCAATTGCTGCCTGTATATCTGACATCCTAAAGTTATATCCAATTTCCGGATAATTCTCAAAAATAATATGCTTAGACTGATGCCGAGTTAAGGCCGAAATTGTCATGCAATGCTGCCTGAGGCCTTTTAACTTTTCTGCATATTCCTTAGAATTCGTAGTAATAATACCTCCTTCTCCTGTCGTAATAATCTTTCTGGGGTGAAAACTGAAACAGGCCATATGTGAGTGGCCGCCAATTTTTCTGCCTTTATACTCAGAACCCATTGCACAAGCTGCATCTTCTATAACGTAGAACCTATAACGTTGGGCCAATTCAAGGATAGAATCTATCTCAGCAGGAAGTCCCATTTGATGAACTGGAATA
>CAZEQA010000189.1:0-2906 GCA_964514265.1 uncultured Planctomycetia bacterium
TCCTTAACTAACCTCTCAAAGTTGCTTAATACATCTGTCGAGTCCGGGAGCTTGCTAAATTCCTTTAACCACTTCCTGATATACTTAAAATCAATCTTATTTATATGTTTAATAAGGATATCTTTTACATCTTCTAAATCAAGCGCCCTGGCAGCAAACAACTTATGTATAATAAGGTCTTCTATTGATGCAAATTTTACTGGGTACCCTTTTATTCTAACACGCCTGGCGCGTCTTATCGCTCCTCTTTCATAGGGTGTATTTGAAAAGATAAAATCAATTCTAAATTTCGTCCTGCCATCTTCGACAGGCAACACCTTAGTATCTTTTACAAATTTTACTGGTTTATCAGGAAGAATTTTCAATCGTAACTTTTTACATAACTCCTCTATCGCCTTATATCTATCAATATCTACTCCCAAAGTAATATCAATATCTTGTGTCATCCGTGGTCTGCCATATAACAATACCGCTTGCCCGCCAATTATCATATATGGTATTTTTATGCTCATCAGGCACAGGGCTATTTTTTTTATAAGATTTTCTATCATCTAAGGCTATTTAATATCTTTGCGAGCTTGATATCTATCTCAATTGTTTCTAAGGGGTTAATCCTTTTATATGCCCTCAATGAGAGAAATTCCCGGTGCATAAGATTAAATATCCTTTGTGCTTGAGGAAAAGAGATTTTGTTCTTTTTTAGCTGTCTGCGATTAAACTTTTCCAATACCTGAATTTCTCTTTTTTTCAACATAGCAGTTTACTTGTGCCCGCTTGTGCCAATAAGGGTCTAAGGGTATTGGGCAATACTATTAACCCAAGCTTGTTCCAGTTCCTGCAAATTCTCAAATCTATATTCTTTCAATAAGGCCTCTTGCCAGTGTTCTGCGTCCCGCAGGCGGCGGCAAAAACCTACAAACTTATCTCGGCCGAATTCTTCCAAAAGAAAATCCATTATGCTAGCTGCCTCGCCATAAAAAACATATGGCTCGACTTGCTTATAACTTCTTATCTGAGATAATTCCTCCAACGGTATATATCGCCCTTCCCCTACAAATTTGGCGGCTGCACGCAAATATCTCTGCCTGTTCTCTTCCTGCAACACTGCCACCGCCTCATCTATCCATAAGGGAAGGCTCTTTTCATATCCCACTACTTCTCGGAATATAATGTGCCCCATCTCGTGAGGCAGGACATAATTGAGAAATTGCTCTTTCCCTACATAAGTAATAATCTCCTTGTTAATTACATGCACTCCGCCCTTTGACCAGGAAACAGCATTGGTAGTTAAAAGATACTGTGCACGACTGGGATAAAGATAAATCTTGCAGCGTTTATCCCAGGTCCAGAAATCAAATCTCCTCAAGCCCAGATAATCGGTAATACTCTTATAATAATACTCCGCCTTTCTGGCTACCTGATTCAGATAATCTTGCGGCGCTTCTTGATAATAGATAATAAAATGCTTACTCTTTTTTATATTCCAATCACTTCTGCCCGCAAGGGTATCCGTCTGAGCGCTTACCTGCCCCGTTAGAAAAGAATTTTCTAACGGGGGCTGGCCAGCGAATAAAAAGATAAATGCAATTAATACTATGCTTTTCCACAGTTTCATTTTTTTGTTTAACAAAATTGTATCATATTGCGCATCTTAAAGCAACAAGAAAATCGCCTTCGGCGATGACCTTTTAGCGATTTTCAGTGGTTGGAGAAAACATTTTATACCAGAAAAAAGCCAGATTCAAACTTGAACCCGGCTTAAGACATATTGTCATATTGCTATATTGCCATATTGAAAAAACAATATAACAGTATAGCAGTATAACAATTTATTTTTCTTGTTCTTCCTTCTGTTTGATTGCCTGGCGGTGCCAGATAATAAAGAAAATAAGCGAAAGCACTCCCAGAGAAATTATCACTGCCAATATCACCCACCAGCTGGCCCGAACGGAGACCCTGCCTACTGGCGGGCCGCTGATGACCTTGACCTCAATAACCTTCTGCTCCAATTTAGCAAGCGTATCCTCAATCGAATCGACACTCTTTTGATTCCGCCTATATGCAGCGATATGGGTCTGGGGAATAGCATCCATTGCCTTTTCCTGTTCAGCTAAAATATCAGTAATCTTATCGCCTATATCCCTTTGCTGGCCTATAGCTGTTTCAATATAGGCAGTTTCCCTTAACTGCTCAACGAGTTCTTTGGCCCGTGCGCTTAAAGAGTCAAGCTCTTCTCTGGTTATCACCCAGACATCCTCAATCTCTATCTGGCGCATTGCACTTTCTCCGGGCGCAAGTTCAAACTCCTTATAGACATAATAAAGCCCTTCGGTAATATCATAATCAATCTTTAAGTCCCCCAAATCAATAA
Source organism: uncultured Planctomycetia bacterium (assembly GCA_964514265.1). GTDB lineage: Bacteria > Omnitrophota > Gorgyraeia > JAFGHF01 > JAFGHF01 > CAZEQA01. The sequence goes on from CAZEQA010000189.1 coordinate 2,372, forward strand.
TATCTTCAGGCTTGGCCTCTTTGGGCAGATAGGCCTTAAGCATTGCCTGTTGCGTCTTGGTTTTTGAGGGATTAACTATCAATGACTTTAAGACAACGGGTTTACATTCGGCTTCTTTAAGCCCCAGTCCATAGACTATAGCGCAGAGCAAAATTACTATTAACCATTTGCTTTTACCCACGGTAGAACTCCTTTTCATTGGTTATTGGTAATTAGTAATTAGTAATTTACCAGTTACCAATTACCAGTTACCAATTACCAATTATTCGGTTTCAGTGGTGATTTCTTCAAGTATTCCCTCTATGATTTCCTCTGCGCTGGGACCTGGCTCTTCTTCCTCGGAAAAAGCGCCTGACCCTTTTTCGAGTTCGGAAAAAGCGCCTGACCCTTTTTCGAGTTCCGTGGAGGATTCCATCCAGGTCTTCACTATCGGTTCATCACCAGTACGGGATATGATCTCCTGGCTTAGTTCTGTCAAGGCCTTAATCTCTAAGGTCTTATTCTTGATATAATCCACATCGGTGGATTGCTCTTC
>CAZEQA010000190.1:0-2869 GCA_964514265.1 uncultured Planctomycetia bacterium
TAGGTGTCAAAGGGCTATGGAAGAATATGCAGCCAATTTTTAAAGAGATTATAGAGAAGAACAAAGAAATTAAGAGGGCCAAGGAGAGGATTCGGAAACAGCCAAAGAAAAAGAATATCCGGGCTAAGATGGAAATAGGCAAGGAGGTTTATGAGGCTCTTCAAAAGAAAAAAGAACAAGAGGCAGAAAAGATATTAAATGCCTTAAGAAGAACAAGCTTTGACTATAAATTTAATAAGACTCTCAGTGATGAGTTGTTTATCAATGCTGCCTTTTTGGTGGATAAAGGAAGAGAAAAAGAGTTCGATAATATAATGGATGACTTAAGCGATAAATATAAAAATAGAATAAAGTTTATGTATGCCGGCCCTTTGCCCGTATTTAATTTTGTTAACATTGTTATTTATCCTGAGGAATGGGAAAAATAGATGGATGTAATGACAAAGGAAGGCAAATATATCTATTGCATAATAAAAGCCAACAAGCCCAACACCTTTGGACCCGTAGGTATCGGTGGCCGGGGTGATGAGCTTTATCCTGTTTGCTTTAATGGTGTAGCAGCAGTAGTCAGCAACTCTCCCATAATAGATTATACGGTATCCAGAGAAAATATGCTTGCTCATGAAAAGGCGATTGAAGAAGTAATGAAAGATTATACAGTTCTGCCGGTTCGCTTCAGCACAATTGCCGAAGATGAAGAAAAGGTTAAAAGGATTTTAGGGAAGGAATATGATAAATTTAAGGATTTATTAAATAAGATTAAGGGCAAGAAAGAGCTGGGGCTAAAGGCGATATTTAAAGAAGATGCGATTTATAAAGATATTTTGAAAAAATATAAAGATATAAAGGAATTAAAAGAAAAAATCGCGAAGTTTTCTGTGGAAAAGACATATTATCAACGTATGCAAATAGGAAAGATGGTAGCAGCTGCTTTAGAAAAAGAAAAAGAGATTTGCAAAGCAGAGACTTTAAATATTCTATCTCCTTTGGCAGAAGAGGTTAAGATAAACAATACCTATGGCGAGCGAATGATCGTAAATGCAGCTTTTTTGGTAGATGAGAATAAAGAAACAGAGTTTGACCAGAAGGTTAGTGGGCTTGATGCAAAATATGGTGATAAAATAAAATTTAAGTATGTGGGAACACTCCCACCATTTAACTTTATTAATTTAGTAATTAAGAGCGAGGAATATTAGGATGTTTTTAGTTGATGATATATTACTGGCGCCATTAAAGGGCGTGATTTGGCTGGGTAAGAAGATTAATGAAGTAGCAGAAAAGGAACTCTACGATGAAGGGCGGATAAAAGAACAACTTTTGGCACTACAGCAACGCCTCGAATTAGATGAAATAAGCGAAGAAGAATATAACCAAAAAGAGAAAGAACTTTTAACGCGACTGGATACCGCTAGAAAAAGAGAAGAGGATTAGATACTTCGGCAGGTATCCGCCAATTTTTTTGGCGGATTTAACGCTGCCTTAGGATCAAATTTGCTTCGCAAATTTGAGGGGGTGTAAAGATGGCTGATATAGAGAAGGCCAGAAAAATAGCAGAAGATTTCTTAAAGAAGACCCTTAATGCAAAAGATGTAAGGGTGATTAAGGCGGCAAAGATTGAGGATGGCTGGGAGACGGAGGCGGAGATATATGAAGAGAGTTCATTTATAAAGTCCCTCGGACTTCCCACAAGGGTACAAGATAGAAATATTTACGCTGTTAAACTAAATGACAGTCTAGAAGTAGAATCCTATGAGCGCAAGGAACAAACAAAAACAACCGAATAATGTCGGCTTATTAGAAGATTGTTAAGATGGCCAAAGAGTTGATATATCTTTATTGTATAAAAGAGAAAACCGAAGGTGTTTCAGTTTTTTCTACCAAAGGTATTGATGGGAAGGAAAAGGTTTTTACCCTCACCTTTCGCGAATTAGAGGTAGTAGTAAGTAAGGTCTCCTTAGAAGAATTTGGGTCTAGCGAGATTCAAAAAAAGGCCCAAGAAGACCTAAAGTGGATTAAAGAAAAAGGTGTTGCTCATGAAAGAGTTATAGAAGAAGCGATGAGAAAGGATGATAAGATTTTAAATCTGATACCGATGAGGTTCGGCACCATTTTTAAAGAAAAGGCAAGATTAGAAGAGACCTTGAATAAAGACTATTCCAAAATCAAAGAGGTTTTAGAAAGAATTCGAGGTAAACAGGAATGGAGTGTAAAGGTATATCTAAGGGAGAGGGAAAAATTTGAGCAGGTGATCAAAGAGAAAAATGAAGCAATAAAAGAAAAAGAGAAAGAAATAGCCGCTTTAGATGAAGGCATGGCCTTTTTTATGGAAGAAGAACTAAAAGAGGTTATTTCTAAAGAAGTGGACAAAGAATTAAATAATATTGTAGAGGTTTTATTTAAAAACTTAGGAAAGCAAGCTGTGGGTTCAAGCAAAAGTAGAATTTTGGAGAAGGAGCTAACAGGAAGACGTGAGCCAATGGTTTTAAATGCTGCTTATTTAATTCCTGAAGAAAAAGTCAGAAACTTTAAAGAAGAGGTAGAAACCCTAAATCAGGAAATACAGATAAAGGGATTTTATCTTGAATATAGCGGCCCTTGGCCTGCTTTTAACTTCACTTCCTATTAAATATTATGGCTGATCTATTAAGTACCTCAGTTAGTAAAAATGACAATGTAACCTTGGTAGATGCCCTGGATAAGGTTTTAGAAAAAGGTGCAGTTATCAATGGGGATATAGTTATAAGGGTAGCCGATGTAGACCTTGTTTTTTTGGGCTTGAGGCTTATCCTTACCTCAATTTCTAAGGCAGAAGAATTATCGGGTAAAAGTTTTAGTGATCCTGAGAAAGAACTTACTCCCGAAGATTCAG